>NZ_DFQB01000049.1:0-5738 GCF_002377545.1 Thalassolituus sp. UBA3500
CGCACTTCAAACTTGATACTAAGTGATAACCTCATCGGTAAAAATCACCCTATTTCCGAATGGATCTGTAATACTCATATCTCTCGTACCCCACGGCATCTCCTGAATTTGAGGACGAGCATGCCTGTATTTTTTCGTGATTAATTCTTGGTGATATTTTTCCAAATCATCAACCTCAACTCTGATAGCCGCTCCTGGCGAGCAATCTCCATGATGTTCTGTAATGTGGAGCACGCAGGCACCTTTTGATGCTTGAAAGTATAAGGGTAAATCTTCTTCGAATCGGTGCTCCCAATCGAGATTGAAGCCTAAAAATTCGATGTAGAATTCTTTTGCTTTAGATTCATCAAAGCTTCTAAAGATTGGTGTCATCCTTCTGATGTTCATCAGATTCTCGATTCCCCTTTTTTTCACTTAACAGTTTATTCGTGAGCGTGCTCATTTGCACACCTGTGTCCCTTTTGATGTTCCGAGCATAACTCCCCACCACCACTATGAAAAGTGCCTCAGGCGACGCCTTTTGTCAGCGTAAAAGCGTGCGTGCTCGTTTGCACCCCGGTGTCGCCTTTACATTTGGCACACTATCACTCCACCCGTGTTTTCAACTATCTGATTTATAAAGGTTATTCTTTATTGATAGATTTCATATTGAGCAGACTCGTTTTCTTCTGTTCGTTCAAACGCGCACGATTTGCGGCCTGCTGAGAAATATACTGTTTATATACCCAGTTATTTCTCATGTGACATTGAGTATCAAGATCCGGGGGAGTAAAAACAATATCGCGAATAGCCTCCGGCTGATTCGCTCCTACAAATCCCCACACTCACCCAAATCACAGACACAAAAAAACCGGCCAAGTGGCCGGTTCTTTATGCAACGTCTCGGGTTAGGAGCGCGTCGCGAGCGATGGCTGACCGAGGCAAAGATCTCTGAGCAAACGGAGTGTAGTTAGCCTACATGAGTATTGCGAAGAGATCTTTAACAAAGGTCAGGCGAGCGCAGTAGCGCTCAGTCCATACGCTCCCACACAGTCGCGATACCCTGACCGAGACCAATACACATAGTGCTCACACCGTACTTACCGTTGTTCTGTTCCAGAACGTTGATCAGTGTAGTAGAGATACGTGCACCGGAGCAGCCCAGTGGGTGACCCAGGGCGATTGCGCCGCCGTGGATGTTGATGCGATCTTCTGCGATGTCTTTCAGCTTCAGGTCTTTAACACATGGCAGTGACTGTGCTGCGAACGCTTCGTTCAGTTCCCAGTAGTCAATGTCAGTGGTTTCCAGACCTGCACGCTTCAGTGCTTTTTTGGTCGCTGGAACCGGGCCGTAACCCATGATTGCAGCGTCAACACCAGCAACAGCCATTCCCAAGATACGAGCGCGTGGCTTGAGTCCCAGTTCCTGAGCTTTTTCGTAGCTCATCAGCAGCATCGCAGAGGCACCGTCGGTGATCTGTGAAGAGGTACCTGCAGTCACGGTACCGCCTTTAGGATCGAACGCCGGGCGCAGTTTGCTCAGGCTTTCTGCAGTGGTTTCAGGACGAATGGTTTCGTCTTTTGTTACCAGGATCTGTTTGCCGTCTGCATCGTGGCCGTACATAGGTACGATTTCGTTGTCGAACTTACCTTCGTCAGTCGCTTTCTGCGCCAGACGGTGTGAACGTGCAGCGAATTCGTCCTGCTGTTCACGGGTAATGCCGTGCATTTTACCCAGCATTTCTGCAGTCAGACCCATCATGTTGGATGCTTTTGCAGAGTACTTAGACGCTTCTGGGTTGTGGTCGAAACCGTGCTGCATGTCGACGTGACCCATGTGCTCCACACCACCAACAACGAATACGTCGCCGTTGCCAGTCTGGATAGCCTGCGCCGCAGTGTGGATCGCAGACATTGCAGAACCACACAGACGGTTAACAGTCAGTGCGCCTGCTTCTTTAGGCACTACAGTCATCAGACCGATCTGACGAGCAACGTTGAAGCCTTGCTCTTTGGTCTGGTTAACACAGCCCCAGATGATGTCTTCGACCAGCGCTGGGTTAACGTCTGGGTTACGCTCAAACAGAGCGTTGATCAGGTTAGCAGAGATGGTTTCTGCACGTACGTTGCGGAATACGCCACCTTTGGAACGACCCATTGGTGAGCGCACTGCATCTACTACAACTACGTCTTTTGGATTGTAAGACATGGTTTAAATTCTCCTGGTGCGCTGATTAACCGAAGTAGCTTTCGCCGTTCGCTGCCATTTCACGCATGCGATCGGTTGCTTTGTACAGATTGCCGAGGTGAGCGTACTTGTCGCACAGTGCAACGAAGTCAGCCATGCCAACGGAATCCATGTAACGGCATGCACCACCACGGAATGGAGGGAAGCCGATACCGAAGATGAGGCCCATATCGGCTTCAGCAGCCGTGTCTACGATGCCTTCTTCGATGCAGCGTGCAACTTCGATACACATCGGGATCATGCAGCGTGCAATGATTTCTTCAGCGTCAAAGTCTTGTGCGTCTGCAACCACTGGCTTGATCAGCTCGTAAGTTGTTTCATCAACGACTTTCTTCGGCTTGCCGCGCTTGTCAGTTTCATAAACGTAGAAACCTTTGCCATTCTTCTGGCCGTAGCGCTCGTTTTCGAACATCACTTCCATCGCTGACTTGAAGTCTGCCTTCATGCGATCAGGGAAGCCTTCAGCCATCACTTCGTTAGCGTGAACGCCAGTGTCGATACCAACCACGTCAAGCAGGTAAGCCGGGCCCATTGGGAAGCCGAACTTTTCCATTACTTTATCGATCTTGGTGAAATCGCCACCGTCACGTACCAGGCCAGCGAAACCAGCAAAGTAAGGGAAGAGTACACGGTTAACCAGGAAGCCTGGGCAGTCATTTACAACGATTGGGGTTTTGCCCATTTTCTTCGCGTAAGCAACCACGGTAGCAACCGCTTCTTCAGAGGTCTTAGAACCACGGATCACTTCGACCAGAGGCATCATGTGCACTGGGTTGAAGAAGTGCATACCCAGGAAGTTCTCAGGACGCTTCAGGTCTGCTGCCAGCAGGTCGATGCTGATAGTCGAGGTGTTCGAGGTGATGATGGTGTCTTCAGATACCTGATCTTCCAGGTCTGCCAGTACAGCCTTCTTCACTTTCGGGTTTTCAACAACAGCTTCTACAACCGTGTCTACATCACCGAAATCGCCGTAGCTCAGTGTAGGACGAATGCGGTTCAGCGCTTCACCCATGGCTGCAGGCTTCATTTTCTTCTTCTCAACGCGCTTGGCCAGCAGCTTGTTGGCTTCATTGAGGCCCAGCTCGATACCCGCTTCGTTGATGTCTTTCATCATGATCGGCGTACCTTTGTACGCAGACTGGTAGGCGATACCGCCACCCATGATGCCAGCGCCCAGTACGGCCGCTTTCTTGGTTTCTTTTGCTTGCTTGTCGAATTCTTTCGCTTTCTTCTTCAGCAGCTGATCGTTCATGAAGAGACCGATCAGAGCGTTGCTTTCTGACGTTTTAGCCAGCTGAGCAAAACCTTTAGCTTCTGCTTCGAGTGCTTTGTCGCGTGGCGAGTTAGCGGCTTTCTGCATGGTCTTGATCGCAACGATTGGCGCTGGGTACTGACCTTTGGTCTGACCAGCAACGAAACCTTTCGCAGTTTCGAATACCATCATGCCTTCCATCGCGTTGAGCTTCAGCTTCGCTTTCTTCTCTTCACGACGTGCCTGCCAGTTGATGTCACCTGCGATGGCTGACTTCAGCATTTCTATTGCTTGCTCTTGCAGCTTGTCAGCAGCAACAACAGCATCAACGGCGCCGTCTTTCAGTGCTTTGTCGGCACGGTTTTCGTTGCCCATGCAGATCCATTCGATCGCATTGTCAGCACCGATAACACGTGGCAGACGAACGGTACCACCGAAGCCAGGCATCAGGCCCAGTTTAACTTCAGGCAGACCAACTTTCGCTTTCTCAGACATAACACGCATGTCAGAAGCGAGACACATTTCAAAACCACCACCCAGTGCGATGCCGTTGATCGCTGTCAGAGTTGGTACTTCAAGATCTTCGAATGCGTTGAAAATCTGGTTGGCTTCGAGGGTCCAGGCAGCGATTTCTTCTTCGCTACGCTTGAACGTTTCGCCAAATTCGGTGATATCCGCACCTACGATAAATACGTCTTTGCCAGAAGTAACAAGAACACCTTTAACGTCGCTGTTGCCCTGGATTGCTTTAACAGCTGCATCCAGATCTTCAATAGTTACGCGGTTGAACTTGTTAACTGATTCGCCCTGCAGATCGAATTTCAGTTCGGCGATGCCGCCGTCGATCAGGGTTACCGTGATGGCTTTACCTTCGTAAATCATCAACTGATCTCCACATGGTGGTTAGCTTTGGCTGCCATTCACTGCACTGCAGTGGGGCGCCGTTAGGTGAAACAAGGCTCAATTGTTTAAATAATAAACAATTCATACGAGCGTTTGAATCTGAGTGGCACACCTTCCCAGACAGCCAAGGGAAAGTCAATAGACTACACCCTTTTCAGTCCTCAAGGGATAACAATTAGGGATGAGATCGGCCTGTCACTACCACTGCCATTCAGGCCAGATTTGTTACCCTTTGTAATTGCTTATGGGATGATATGTTACGAAAGAATAAACTGTCTGGAATGCCCGATTGATAGTTAACCGATCGTTACTGAATAGTCACTGATAGCCACCTGAGACAAAATATGAACAAGAACAATGTCTTCAACGTCCGTTCCTTGCTTTTAATTCTGATAACCGCGTTCATCAGCCTGAGGGCACTCGCGTCAGACCCTGGTGACATTCATGCCCTGAAAGTCCAGGCAACCAACGCCATGACCAGCTTTTATATGTACCAGGGGCTGGATGCCGATCTGAAGTACGCCAACCGGATTGATCAATCGATGGCGGCAGCCTATGCCGCCGCCAGCCGTATCATTGGTGGTACAGACGAAGATATTAATGAAGAGGCGGCCACAGAAATGGTCGCTCATTGGGATACATTCAATAATTTAATGGCAGCCAACAGGAAGGATATAGTCACCCGCGGCTACCCGGATATGCGTCTGGTCAATGAAATGGGAGATGCCTGTCTGGCGTTAGTTAATGCCGCTGATCAATTGACGACCACCGGGAATGTCAGCGACGTAACGAGAATTGCACGCGCACTGGCGTTCCGTATGTCTGACATTACGTCGCAGTACACTGGGCGTGGTACCAGTAATCTGGGGCAGGTATTCGTTGGCTATCAGGAGCAGACCCCAAAAGAGATGGCAACAGAGTTCGAGAACTTACTCGACCAACTTGATAGCAAAATTCCTGAGGAAGACGCACTTCGTGTTGATGCGATCCGCCATAAATGGGAATTTCTGAGCCGCTCTATCTCTAATTACAACGAGAATTCCGTGCCGTTTCTGGTGGTTAACTACAACGACAGCATCGTTGAAGCGCTCCACCAGCTCGCTGCAGCCTATGAATGAAGGACTGAATCAAGAATCTCGGTAAGGAAAGACTCATAGGCGGCCGCATTGGCCGTCTTATTTTCGGCTGGCATCAGCGTCACCCGGTTGCTGTATACCTCAAGCAGCAAAAGATCATCAGGAAAGTCTGCGAGTAAGCGTGTTAGCAAAGCGGCATCGTCGGCACTGCCCTGATCATGCCAGGCCAAACCATCAGGCAAGCCATCGGTATCCCAGCCCTGCTGGCCAACCACCCGAC
>NZ_DFQB01000049.1:6045-6392 GCF_002377545.1 Thalassolituus sp. UBA3500
CCCGCCATAAAAGCTCACCGCTATCGCGTTTTTTCGGTTTCGGGTCCATCAGGGTGTAGTTGGTCCCTGTAAAGGAATCACGAATACCGGTTTTCGCCGAATCAGGTTTAAAGGTGTATTGGCGCACATGCAGCTTGCGCTTGATTGCATCAAGGCGCAGTGCAGCGAGGCGCGTGTCACGCGGGCTCGGTTTCAACCAATAGATTGAGCCAAACACGACCAACCCTACGAGTATTGCAATCGGCCAGATCATTCGGTCATTTCCTCAAGTTCGAGCCAGCGCATTTCCAGCGTTTCGAGTTGCTCTTCGATTTCTGCAAGCCTGGCCAGGGTTGCCTGTACAGTAT
>NZ_DFQB01000049.1:6706-7916 GCF_002377545.1 Thalassolituus sp. UBA3500
CTGATCACCGCTGTAAAAATCTGCAGCTTCGGTCACGGCAACGATTTTGTCGCGCTCTTCTTCCGCCGTAGCAATCTGCTCGGGCAGCATATCGAGTTCACGTTGGAGCTTATAAGAGAGCTTCTTCTTTTCTTTCGGAGCCGGCACTGGATTTGTCTCTGCAGGCTGCGCTGCCGATGTTTTATCTGTCGGCTTTTGTGCTGAGGCAGCATCGGCTTTCGGTGATTTTTTATGGCCCCCAGTACGTTCATGCCAATCGCTGTAGCCACCGACATGTTCATCAATATGACCACTGCCATCAAAGACCCACAGCTGGGTAACGACGTTATCAATAAACGCACGGTCGTGGGAAACGAGCAGCAGAGTGCCATCAAAATCAATCAGGCGCTCTTCCAGAAGCTCCAGTGTTTCGATATCGAGATCGTTGGTTGGCTCATCCATCACCAGCAAGTTGCAGGGTTTGAGGAATAGCTTGGCCAGCATCACGCGATTTCGTTCACCACCAGACAACGCCTTCACGGGTGTTCGAGCACGCTCCGGTGGAAACAGAAAGTCGCCCAGGTAGCCAATCACATGACGGCTCTGACCATTCACCACAACGTGGTCTTTTCCATCAGCAACGTTGTCAGCGATGGACTTGTCTTCTTCCAGCACATCCCGCGACTGATCAAAATACGCAACTTCGAGCTTGGTACCGGTACGGATATTCCCCGCCTGCGGCTGTAGCTTACCGAGCAGCAGCTTCAATAGTGTACTTTTACCCACGCCGTTGGGGCCGACCAGACCGATTCGGTCTCCGCGCATCACCAGGGTCGAGAAATCTTTGACCTGGCTGACGTCTTTCCAGGCGTAACTGACATCGCTCAGTTCAAACACCTGCTTACCTGAATTCTCAGAGCCGGTCATGCTGATATTGGCGGTGCCTACACGGTCACGTCGCGCAGAGTGCTGTTTGCGCATTTCTTTCAGACGCTCGACGCGACCTTCGTTACGTGTACGGCGGGCCTTAATACCCTGACGAATCCACTTTTCTTCTTCAGCAAGGCGCTTATCAAACAGAGCGTTTTGCGTGGCCTCATCCTCAAGACGCTTTTCACGGAACTCAAGAAAGCCCCGGTAATCGCCTATCCAGTTGTAGAGATTTCCACGATCCAGATCGACGATCCGCGTAGCAAGTGCCTGAACGAATGCCCGGTCGTGACTGATGAAT
>NZ_DFQB01000049.1:8231-8715 GCF_002377545.1 Thalassolituus sp. UBA3500
CCAGTGCACCATTAAACTGTTTGAGTTGTTCTTCAAGCCACTCGATTGTTTCGACGTCCATATGGTTGGTTGGCTCGTCGAGAATGAGCAGCTCAGGGTCGGTCACCAACGCCCGTGCCAACATGACACGACGTTGCCAACCGCCAGACAGCTCGTTAAAGCGGCTTTCTGCCGGGAGGTTCAGGCGCTGAATCATGGCATCAACACGTTGCTGAATACGCCAGCCATCTGCGGCTTCGATCTTTGCCTGAAGAGTTTCGAGTTTTTTCAGGTCAGCGTCTGCGCCGCGTGCCGTCTCTTCGTGGTAACGCGCCAGAACAGCACCGAGGTCGCCGATACCATCGGCGACAACATCGTACACTGACTCGTCGACACTCTTAGGGAGTTCTTGCTGCAACGCGGCAACACGCAGCGTATCGCGATACTGAACGACCCCATCGTCCGGGGTAATCTCGCGATTGATGATTTTCAGCAGGGTCGACTT
>NZ_DFQB01000007.1:0-216 GCF_002377545.1 Thalassolituus sp. UBA3500
GTTGAGAACGCAGACGGTGGCCGTATTGAAATCACCGACGCCATGAAAGCCGCTTGCGGTGTAAACGGAGAGGATGCAGCGCTCTCATTAGCCGACCGCTGGATCATCTCGCGCCTGCAACGCGCCGAAAGCGAAGTACGCCGCCACATGGACCAGTACCGCTTCGACATGGCCGCACAGACGCTGTACGAATTCATCTGGAACGAATACTGCGAC
>NZ_DFQB01000007.1:510-11052 GCF_002377545.1 Thalassolituus sp. UBA3500
TTCATCTGGAACGAATACTGCGACTGGTACCTTGAGCTATCTAAGCCGGTGCTTTGGGATGCCAACGCCAGCGAAGAAGAGAAACGTGGTACTCGCGGCACTCTGGTACGCGTACTCGAAGCCATTCTGCGACTGGCGCACCCGATCATCCCGTTCATCACCGAATCCATCTGGCATCAGGTGAAAGACCTAGCGGGCAAATCAGGCGACACCATCATGCTCGCCGCTTACCCAGAAGCTCAGGACGCCCTGATCGACGCCGAAGCGGAAGCCGACATCGAATGGCTGCAGAACGTCATTACCGCCGTACGTAACGTTCGCGCTGAAAAGAACATAGCCCCAGGCTTTGAACTCGAACTGCTGTTCAAAAACGGCGGCGACGACGACTTCCGCCGTGCCGAAGAAAACCAGGCCTTCCTGATGAAACTCGCCAAGCTCAACAAACTGACCTGGCTGAACGAAGGCGACGACGAACCTATGTCTGTGACACAGCTCGTCGGCGACATGGAAGTACTCGTACCCATGGCTGGCTTCATCGACAAAGACGCAGAAGTCGCGCGCCTGAGCAAATCGATCGAAAAACTCGGCAAAGAACTGGAGCGCGTACAAAACAAACTGGGTAACCCAGGCTTTGTTGATAAAGCACCAGAAGCTGTGATCGAAAAAGAGAAAGAAAAAGCCGCCGGCTTTGAGCGTGACATCGCCAAACTCAACGACCAGATCGAAAAGATCAAAGCGTTGTAAACCGCGACATTGCTCGACAATAGATGTCGAGACCATAAAAAACGCCAGCTCTGCAAAGACCTGGCGTTTTTTATGCTCTCAACATCTAAAGCGGTTCCTTGTAGGAGGGGATCTTATCCCCGACATTGTCGCGGCATGAAGCTCTGTTCAATTGTAGGAGCCAAACGCGAAGCCCAAAACCTAAGAGAGGCAAACCGGGTTGGAACAACCCGCCTACGGCCTCACCCATCTAAAGCCTTAATCCAACCATTGACATAGATCCAAACCTATATAGACTAAAACCTATACAGACAAGGATTCGTCATGTGGAATGTTGAAACAACCGACTGGTTTGACGATTGGTATGCGGGCCTCTCCGATACCGACCGAGCTAACGTGCTTGCGGCCATGTTGGTATTGCGAGAACAAGGGCCTGGTTTGCCACGCCCTTACGCAGATACCGTCAAAGGCTCAATCCACAGCAACATGAAAGAACTCAGGGTACAAAGCAAAGGCGACCCTATACGCGCCTTCTTCGCCTTTGACCCAGAACGCAAAGCCATTCTGCTCTGCGCAGGAAACAAAACCGGAAACGAAAAGCGGTTTTATAAAACCATGATCCCGATTGCTGATCGGGAATTTACCGAACATCTGAACAGATTGAAGTCGAGGTAAACACAATGAAGCTTGAAGACATCATTGCTAATGAAAAGCCCGAAGTCGTCGCAAAGGCAAAAAAGATTTCAGCTGATACCCTCCTTGATATTCATCTGGCTGAACTACGCGAAAAAATGAATATGACTCAAGGCCAGATCGCGGAAGCGCTTGGAGTCAGACAGCCTACGGTATCCGATATGGAAAAACCGGGCAGAGACCTCAAGCTATCTTCGCTCAAACGATACGTTGAAGCATCTGGTGGCAAACTGAAAATCGACATCGAACTACCTGATGGCACGCACTACGGGTTCAGCGTCTGAAAGGCCTGGCCATGACTAACGACTACTGCTATCGACTCGATACTAAACTGAAAGGCCTGCAACAGGATCTGACAAACCTACAAACGATCTTCAGATCTGAAGAGGTAAATCGGTATCACCGGCTAGCCGCAGAGCAACTTTTGCAGGAGCTATTCAACGCCTGCATCGGCATCGCCAAGCACCGATGCAAACAACTCGGCTATCCTGCCCCTGACAACGCATATGTCGCTTTCGAGCGGCTTTCTCAGCATGACGTAGCTTCTACGAAAAGCATCAACTAGAAGCGAATTATCGGTATGCGAAACGCCCTCGTCCACGACTACCTCAACATCAACCCAGAGATCATCGAACAGTTGATTCGCGAGAACGAATACACCGCACTCGTCACCTTCGCGCAAAAAGAATTAGACGCACTGGGTAGCTAAACAGAAGAGAAGACCTGAGACAGACATAGGCCTCCTGTAGGAGCCAAACGCGAAGCCCAAAACCTAAGAGAGGCGAACCGGGTTGGAACAACCCGCCTACGATGTCGCAATATGATATGTAAACTATCAATAAATTCGGCTAAGATTTTTCTATACGAATATCCAATCGGAAGCCCTCAATGGACAACTCTGTATTACAGAATTCAAGGACGATTATGCCTTCCATCATCAAGTGTTTTACCCTAGCAACCCTCGCCACTCTAGCAGCTTGTGGTGGTGGAGGTGGCGGAGATTCAGAACCTAAAGAAGAAGAACTGACGCTTGAAGAGCTCAGCGTCGTATGCACGGATGCAGACACAGTTGATGTAGACGGAATCGAACTACAGATGGACGTCGTCGACAGCAACCATGATGGCTGCCTGTCTGATTTCGAGTACCGGGTTGCCGAGCGCATGGCAGCAGCCATAGCCGTTCAATTGGAAATCGATGGTACAAATAATTCATCCGATACCAGTACCGTCAAATCCTTGATGATTAACGGCAACTCAGAAGTCTCCGACGGTAAAGCGCAACTGCATACAAATCTTGAGTCAGGTGAATTCAGCATCCACATCAAAAGCTACTCAAACAACTCCTCGACGGAAACCCTGCGAGTGTACTTTGATGATGAATCGGCAGCGGGTAAGAGCGGTGAAGAACCACCATACACAATGGACTTCTCACTTGTACCGGTAAATGGAAACTTCAGTTACGGCATTACATGCCGATACTCATCGGGATTCTCAATCACCTGCACAAACGTAATAATATTACCGGAAGGTGATATTGTAGAAGGTACAACTTACTACACACAGGAGGTGGTTCGATACTTCCCTCTCTCACTTACCTTCGCAGAAGAGTCCCTTCCTCAGGGTGGATACATCATCGCTACCTTCTGCGAAGACGGAGATGAGGAGACAGAAGCTACCTGTCTGGAAAACTACGCAGAGGTTCCGGTTTCCTTTAACTGATACGCCCAGAAACAAAGAAACCGCCAATTGGCGGTTTTTTTGCTTCCGTAGAAATCAGACAATCATGTAAAATAACGCTCAAATAAGCAGTAATTTAAGCGATTAACGAAGTTCTGAAAAAACTAGTTAAATCAATTGAAACCTAAGAATCTAGAGCTAAAAAGTTCACAATCGCACCGTTTCAAATACAATATTAACGTCTACTCAGTACTAGCAGCCCCACTCAAATACAAGTCTATGCCAGTTGCGGTATCCGCAGGCACACCATCAAGAAAATCCATAGAGTACCATTCATACGACTCACCTGCTCTGAAAGCCCCCCCATTAGTTTGCTCACTTCTCTCCAAGACTACACCAAAATAGACGTTAGGATTTTCAGAGGAGTGACGTATAGAAAGCCAATACTTTCCAGCCGGGAGAAACTCTGTTGATTCAAAGTCAGCATATACCCTATAAACATGCCCACCCTCGGTTCCATAATACTGATGCACGTTAACATCATGTTCTTCAGAGAAAATCAAATTATCGGGAATGATCGAACCATCGTAAACACTCAACAGGAAGCTTTGATCACTTTGATAATAAGTACCATTGACGTACGATACGGGCGCGTCTGACCAAGCCCGCCAGTTAAGACTTTTCAGCATTGTGGACTGCTCAAGCTCAAAATATGTTGCGACTTCCTGCCCCCCCACTCTACTTTCCGCAACACTTGTGACCTCTGGTAAATCGCCTACAAGGTTGTTCGCTACGGTTATTCTTTGGGTTCTATCATATAGGTAAATCTCTGAAGCATCGTACTCTTCATATTCCCTATGATACAGGCCAAACAACTTTCTATTTAGATAAGATGCGTCACTTTCACTAGCGACCCGCCCAATATTAACGAGCTTATTAAAATTAGCAACATCAGAAGTTGCGGAACGGGAGATTAAATAAACCTTATTCAAAGACTCATCATCACCAACAAACCTCCACCGAACGCCTTTAATTGAAAATAAAACTATCGAATATGTCGAAGTTGATTTTAAAGGCAGGTGCACCAGAATTTCATTATTCAGACTATCAGCCTCATATACATTTACGAAGTATATCGTTTCATCGGGCTCACTTTCTAACTTGTAATCTCTATCAACGTCTATATAAACTGGATCATAACCGAAAAATTTGGCATTAAAATTTACAGTGTGATAATCGTTATAAAAATCTATTTCAAACTGATGAATTCCTACCTCCAGCTCTAGGAGAATCTTATCTCCACACTCTCCCAAAGAGCAAATCTCGCTACCGTCCACCAAGAGACGGAAATCAGCGTACGTCAAACCATCCATTAAGAGATAAACACCACCTCCGCTCTTAATATCGAGACTTCCTGACCACACACCATTTAGTTCAGAGGCATCAATATCCTGAAAGTAGTCCCATGAATAGTTAATACGAATCTGATCCACGAGCTCTTCATATATCAATTCCGACTTTTCACCTGTTTCTTCATAAGTATAGAATGATGCACGTAAATCTTTGACATCGAAGTCTGTTTTATTAACCGCTAAGGGAAGTACAACACGGAGGTCCTGACTCTCATTAGGCGCTTCTGTATCTACAATTTCATTGTTATTTACATTTTCAGATGGTGCTGTTTCACCACTTCCACCGCAAGAAATTATAGAAAAGGATATGAATATAAGAAAAAGTAGCCGGTGCATATTACCTCCAAGTTGTAATTCGTTTGATTTGACCAACTAAGAATTTAAGTCTATAACAACTGCAGCGTGTACATACTGTCCTCAAGCGACACGTTCCATTTTTTTTACTGCCAGTATAAATAACTGAGCAAAGTCCCTCAGGCTCTCAAAGCTGCAACAGTGTAAAAAATGAATAGTAACTCCACTCACAACAATCGATAGTAATCATCCAGCCCCTGCAAAATCAGCGACCGCGATCTCGGCCTGAACGCTTCACCCGCCAACGTCACCTTCTGCATCCGATCAATCCGGAACACCCTCGGCGCTTCACGCAAATGATCCCACCCCAGCAGATACCAGACTGGCCAGTTAAAGAACAAATACTGAGGTTCTATGCGGCGCTCGGTCACCGCACCGTTACCCGCGATGTATTCAACATCCAACATTTCTAGCTCAAAGAACCCGGTCGTGACCTGCCTGGTAATGGCTGCGGTGGGTTGGCTGTAAGTCTGCGTTACCTGCCCTGACGCCGGATCGCCTACCAGAATACGTTTACGCAGTTGATTAACTACCTGACGCTGATGCTCGGGCAAACCCAACGTCATCTTCTGGCGAACACTGCGCACAGGTTCTGCCAATAAGGGGCTTTGCAGTGTCTCTGTAATCGCCAGCGACACCAGCATACTGATCACCTCTTCGTGATTCAGTCGCAGCTTATCAACGCCCCAACGTCGACTCAGGCTGATACCACCACCGGGGCCACGCTCGGCTTCAATCGGTACCCCCTGCTCGCGCAGCTCATTGATGTCGCGCAGCAGCGTACGGTCACTTACTTCAAGCTGATCAGCGAGTCGCTTCATCGTCCAGACCTCATCCTGCCGCAATAACCCGACAAGACGATCCAGACGGTTCTGCTTATTCAATAAGCTCCCTTTTGCCACCCGTATCTTTCTCCTGAAACAACCTGCGTTAGTTCGATGTTCACAGCCTAACAAAATAACCGACATTTAGTGTCGGTTATAAGATTACTCTGAATCTGTGCCAGGACAAAGGCGCACACATAATTCGGGAACAACCCCCGACAATTGACTTGAACCGAATTGAACAGAACAAACCGGAGATACGGATATGCACACAACCCTTAACGCAACTGCAGCCAACCTGAACAACAGCTTCGAAATCATCGCCCTACAGTTCCGGGCAGACGTGGATTTAGCCGCTCAGGAGGCCGCCATGGCCAACCTAAACGCCGTCGTACAGGCAGCAGAAGGCTTTAAATCACGGGATTACTACTACAGCGAAGAAAACGGCCACTGGATTGAGTTCATCGTCTGGGAAAACGAAGCAGCAGCCAAAGCAGCGTCGGCGGCCATGATGCAGAATGAAGACGCACTGGCCGTGTTTGGCCTGGTAGATGAAAAGACCATGCTCTTCTCACACTACCAGCACAAAGGTGGAATAGCGGCATGAGGGCACCCGTGTAGGAGGGGATCATATCCCCGACATTGTCGCGGCATGAAACCCCTTTCCCTGTAGGAGCTAAACGCGAAGCTTTGGCGAACCGGGTTGGGACAACCCGCCTACGGCCTCGCCCATCTAAAGCCCTATTTTGCTAAGACCAGTAATCCGACCTATAAAACCAAAGAAACCGCCAATTGGCGGTTTCTTTGTTGTCAGCCCCGAGAGGTCGAGAGCAGTCTGTCATTCCCGAGAATTCGGGAATCCATAAAACTACTTATAAAACGCCTCAACCTCGCCCTTCAGCTTGATCAGCAACGGACGACCAAAGCGATCTTTAGTCGTCGGCGAAGAAATCTTCACCCAGCCTTCGCTGATGTTGTATTCCTCGATGTCCGTGCGCTCTTTGCCCTTGAAGCGGATGCCGATGTCGTGCTCAAAGCACTCTTCAACGAAGTGCGGGCTACGCGGGTTGATGGACAGATGGTTTGGGAGTTCTGGTTTGTTGTCGGACATCGTAAAAGCCTGATATACGTTAAAGGTGTATCATTGTAGTTAGTGTAATCAAGCCACTCAACCACTAGAATACATCTGCTACCTCCCTTCATAGCTCAAGGACACGGACATGCACCTCAAAATTAATATGAGCCTAGGACAGAAGATTTCTTACGCTCGGCTACTTCTGGTGCTTTTGTCAGTTTTTTTCTTTGCATTGGCAGGTTTCTATGAGAATCCTGTATTCATGCTAGGGATTGTTGTTGTGAACTTAACCTTTGGTCGATTTCTGACAAATGTAAAATGTCCTGCATGTAAAAAACCCATATTCTGGGGGGCGAAGTTCAATTCTTTCCTTCTTTTCAGCCGTTTGAGGTGCCTGAACTGCAAGAAGCCGATCTGAATTGGCTAGCCCTCTCTAGACATCTAAATCGATTAGGCAGAACCGTCAAAGGATAATTTCAGTTCCAGTGGCATATGATCACTAATGGAAAGCCAGTTATCTGGGTCACCGATCGTAATCGTGGAGCCGGGGCGAAGGTTCTCTGAAACAAACGCATAGTCAATGTGGTATGCCTTAGCTCTGTTTCGCTGGAGATAAAAAGTATGCTCTGTTTCTCTCCCTTGGGGTTCATTTCTTCTGTTGTGATATACGCTCTGCAAGCCCAAATCACGCAGTTCTTCTACCACATTGGAGTGATTCCACCAACGGTCGTCTTTATCCCAAATAGAATTACTATTGAAGTCACCTAATACAATCGTATCTGGCTGCTTCAAGTCATTTTTATGTATTTTTAGATACTTCCAAAGCTGCCCAATATACCCGAAGGCCTTCGAATCGCCACCTTTAGTCCAGCATGCCAGGAAGGTAAACCTGTCATTCAGAGTAAAAGGTAAGAACAGCTCCAGATCTTCAGTTCGCCAAAATATAGGACGATCATGCGAACCCAAGCCTTCGAGCGTGAAAATCCCAGACCATGCTACTGGTCGGACACAGTGTCCATTACGAGGAAAAACACCTATTCCCTTATTTTTGTTCTTTCCATACCAAATGTAATCGCCGGCCCATTTTCTGTAGGCTTTCGTAGACTGGGCAGGGTCTTCACATTCCTGAACAACAACTAAGTCGGCATCTAGTGAGTCAACTGCATGAAGTTTATTTCTGAGACCACCATTGCAATTCCACGTCACTATCTTCATTTATCACATCCGAGTGCTAATCTGAGTTTCGTATGAGGCTAGGTTTTCTCTCAACTCCATACCGGTAAGCTCATTCGCCTCAATGAACCTCTGAAACTCGTTACTACAGTACACACCAAAGTAATCATCAAAATCCGTCTAAAAGATCACCTCCTCAGTGTCGAAAAACAATGAAGCGACTTCACCGAATGAATCCTTCGTGCTTGTTCTCTCATTCGCTGAAACTACCTTCAAAGGATTGAAGATAGCTCCTTCTTTGGGGGCTTCATTATCAGAGCTGTAGACTACTGGCAGCAGCTCACCATGAGGTTCAAGAATATCTCTCAATGATTTCAGTGCTCTCTCTGATAGAAAGAGGTGACCGCTGTGCATCTGAAGATCGGGGATCGGCTTATCACTCTTACCACCCAGCGCTGGCTCAAATCGGACCGACAGTGTCTGCCAGATAGGTGCATATTCTCTCGGGTCACATTCGATCTGAATCAGGTTGTCTTCACCCAGTTTTTCTATGACCTCTTCATCGTCATACATCAAGCTGAGGTAATCGAGACCATTCGTTAAGATT
The DNA here is from genome assembly GCF_002377545.1 of Thalassolituus sp. UBA3500. NCBI lineage: Bacteria > Pseudomonadati > Pseudomonadota > Gammaproteobacteria > Oceanospirillales > Oceanospirillaceae > Thalassolituus > Thalassolituus sp. UBA3500. The sequence goes on from NZ_DFQB01000007.1 coordinate 9,049, forward strand.
CTACACAACATGGCTATTGGAATTAGCTAAGAGCGGTCACTTCGAACTCAACCCCACTGGGCTCGTAAGTAATCAAGGTCTCGTACATAGCAGGACTCAGATAGATGCCGGTATAGTTGTCTTCTTTGATTTTAAAGAAGCCACGCTCCGGGACTTTACTCGTATCGAAAACAGCCCTACCAACACCACCGAATGGATTCATCTCTGACTTCTGCTGATCAAGACAATCAACAACGTTGACTACATTACAAAGCCACAAGCGAGCACTCTCCCATTTCAGTTCAATAAACTGAACGGTATCCCCTACCAGTGGTTTCAGGTATTCATAAAGATCATTACTGACGACGAAAGAACCGGTATTTACCAGAGACACATCGCACAGTGGAAGCCCTGTATCTTCTTCGTCAGGTTCGATGGCTACGGGTTGCTCTATTTCAATTGGAATCCCCTTACAACGAATGCTACCGCCGTGCTTGGGTATAAATGTTTTACAGCTGTCGTACTCTACTTCGAGTGAGTAGATAACATCAGAATGAGCCATTGCCGATCTCCCTGACCTCTACGCGTTTTAGTCTACGATCCAAAGGAAACGCACCCGAGACAACACCTCTGGCGATTCTTCTGAGAATTGCACGGGCGTGCATCGGGCTCATTGCTTGCTCCAGACAGGACGTGATATTGAGATAATAAGTCTTTCGATGGACAGTGCGATGAGCATATGAGAACTCTGGGTTCTTCGATAAGTTACGTTTGTAATTAGGTAGCCAGACGCCGTTACTTGGGTCATCTATTCGAACATTGTACTGAGCGAGAATTTCCCGCGCCGCCTCAGCCCGGACATGCCCACCACTGACAATCGCATGAGCTTCAAAATTACCACAATTTGGCCGCTCATAACCTACAGAGCCTAAAAACTCACCTAACCGCTTCGAGTTATGCTGCTCTGCAATAAGTTCTTCTTGTGACATGCCTAGCCCCGTCTGAATGTACTGAGCAAGCACCTCTTTCATCGCCAGGACTTTGGTATCTGTAATAGTTTTGGCTATTAATTGATTGGTTTCTTTTGTTAGCCGTCCGTTAGCGGTCAACAATTCAGTCAAACCTAACCTGAAATCAAGTTCATCTACTTCTAAACACAGTGGATCAATATCTGACACAGTTCACCTCCGTATGACACCCGGTGATTGTCGCGGATAAGATCCGCTCCTACAAGCTCAGAGACACTCTACCTTAGACCGACAGTCCGTCGCGCAAGCTTCGCGTTGCTCTCCTACTGGTGCATCTCTGTTTCATACAGATAACCGCAACCAAAACAGCCGCCCGATGGCGGCTGTTCTATCACTTTAAAAGTCCCTCTTCCCCTACCGTCACTCCCTCTACTCACTCCTCCACCCGATCAAAGTAGAAACGCGCGGTAAAGTCGATGTCGTTGTAGGTGCCGTTATTATGCGAGCAGGTCGCGGTGTAATGCGCACCTTCGACTTTGCCGTAATCCAGCGGAATGTCCAGGTAGCAGTAGTTGTTATTGCCGCCGTTGGTCTGGATATAAGCTTCCAGTGCAGGGAAGCCTAACCCCGGCTGCAGTACGTTGTTGGTATCGACGATGTATTCGCCGTAGTAACACGGGATCGGTGTGCCTGCTGGCAGTGTCGCATCGTAGGTGAATGTGCCCACCGAGATACGGAAGTCGCATTCGGTGAGTGTCCGGCCTGCGTTGACATCAAGCCAGGTCGCGGCGTTAACGCGCAGGTCGAAACCATCGAGCCAGATCTTGTATTTGATATCGCCCTGGCGCGGATTAGTGCCGGAGGTGTACTTCTCAAAGAAATCAGAGTTGCCGTCACCGTCTGAGTCACCCGCGTTCGGGTTGGTGTAGTCGAGGTATTCGGTCTGGTCGCTCAGGCCGTCGTTGTCGGTATCGCTGATGCGCGGGTTCGATACGAATATGCCAATGTCGCTGCCGTTTATGGTAATACGGCGCGGTGGTGTCGCGCCCTGATACAA
>NZ_DFQB01000007.1:11340-19478 GCF_002377545.1 Thalassolituus sp. UBA3500
GGTGGTGTCGCGCCCTGATACAAGCCGAGTTCTTCTCTGTCGTAGAGCGTGTCGGTGTCACTGTCGAGTGCGCTTGGGTTGGTGCCGTACTGGCTTTCGGCGGCGAGCGTCGCTTCAATCTGGGCAACGTTACATACGGGTGCCAGGTTACAGGCGCGCACGAAGGCGGCGTAGTCGTTGTTCTGTACCTGATTAAAGGTAATGCAGGGGTTGCCCCGTGCGACACACACGTCGCCGCCGTTACGGTATTCATCATTGTCGTTGATGCCGTCACCGTCGGTGTCGGTGCTGCGTGGGTCGGTTTTGAGGTAGAACTCCAGCAGATCCGGCAGGCCGTCTTCGTCGGTGTCGGTTTTAGTCGGGTCTGAGGTGACTGTTCGCGTGCTGCCCCAGGTCGCTTCGGTCACGACCCAGCCGTTGGTTTCGGCGGAGTTCACCAGGCCGTCGCCGTCGTCATCGAGGAAGTCGGCACCGTCGACCCGGTCGTTCGGGTGCAGGCCCAGTGACAGTTCGGCCAAATCGTTAACGAAGTCGCCGTCGGTATCCGGGTTCAGTGGGTCGGTCGCGTAACCGCCGGTGAGTTTGTCTTCGAGCATCTGCTGGCATTCTGTGCTGACGCTGTGCTCTGCCCAGATAGCGCCGGTCGCGCGCTCTGTCGGAATCGGATCAGGCTCGGTGCCGAGATATGGGGTAATCGTCATGGACGGTACGCTGGCGTCATCAACGTCGATACTGACCATTGGCGTGATGATGTTGCCGTCAACGCGTTGGCCAGTGATTTCTTCGTAGTCGGTCAGGCCATCGAGGTCGGTGTCGCGCTGGCGTGGGTCGAGGCCACAGGCGCGTTCGAGGTCATCGGTGAGGCCATCGCGGTCGGAATCGGCCTGCCCCGGATTGGAGAATACGCGGTAGCTCTGATTTGAGCCTCTGAGCTGTACCACCCAGCCTTCTTTGATTTCGGTGTAGTCGGTGAGTGTGTCGCACACTTCTGTCGTGTTGCCCTGATCACAGCCATCGGTGTTGATGCTTTCGTCGGAGCTGCCGTGCAGGAATTCTTCACGCGCCCAGACGCGGTCGAGGTCTTTGTCCTGCACATAGGTGAAGTTGTATTGCTGGCCCGAGCGCAGACGCAGGTTATCGAAGTCGACGTTTTCGATGTTCTGATTGTTGGTGAACAGCACCCAGAACCGGGCTTCACCGGCAATGGCTTCAACATCGCGGAAGCGTGTGAGTACGTAGTGCTCCTGCCCTTCTTCTACAAGGATATCGTCGCCCGTGGGGATGGAATCAATCACGCCGTCGTCACCCGCGCGGATGACCACCTGGCCGGGTTCGATGTCTGCGTTCAGGCTACTCACCAGCTCGTCATCACCAGAGACATCGGTTTCGGCGATGCCATTGCCGCCGTCAATAATCACGGCGGAGGTCGCAAACACCTCCGTGGCGTAATCGGGTTCAACGAGGATATCGTCACCACCGGGAACGGTAGCGATGTTGCCATCGTCGCCTGCACTGATAATCACGCTGCGCGGTTCAACGCTGGTGCCCGCAGTTTCAAGTTGTTCGTCATCTGAGGTTGGCGCAGCGACAGTTTCGACCACACCATTGCCGCCATCACGAATGATCTGTGTGCCACGGATACCGGCGATTTCTAACGCTCGTTTCATGCTGATGCCGTTAGGCACGCCCGTGGATGGGTGATGATCGCTGGCGGTGGCGATTCGATAACTTTCGACCACGCCATTGCCGAGGTCAAAAATAAGCTCGGCGGTGCGGTCCTGAATCTGCTGTGAGGTAAAGGCGTAGTTGTTGCCGTTTTCGTCGCTGATGTCGTAGTTCGCAAGCTGCACGACTAAGCCGCGCGGGTTTTTCATCAGGTCTTCGATTTCTTGCGGGAAGACATTCTCGGTACGGAAGATAAACGGCCCGCGAGCGGTGTCGCCAATGGCACCGATGTTCACCGAATCGAGGTTGTCGTTCTCAGGCACGAGCGAGCCGATAGGAATAATGCGGCGGCGATTGTTCGGGTCTTGTGCTTGTGCAGTCAGCTCAAGATTGCTGATCGAGAATGGAATATTGCCGGCGTTGGCGACCGTTACGTCGACACGCATGGAGGCACCTAGCACTTCGCGGGTAATGCTCTCGCGGGTGTCGCGGGCGTTTTCGGTGGTCAGTGAGTCGTGGTAGGCCTCTTCGGCGCTTTGGTTGCTCTCTTCACCGAAGGAGACGGTGCTGCCCCATTCGTTACTGTTGGACGACGCCGTCGTGCGGCTGGCGCTGTATTTAACGCTGCCACTGCCGCCCCCTTCGGTCACGCCATAATTGATTTCTTTCTCTGCGCTAAGCGTCAGTGAGACGGAATTTTCTACCGTCTCTTTGGTTGAGTTCTCGTTGGCCGAGGAGTACGTCTGGTTATTACCCTGCGTCAGTGTGGCTTCGCTGGTGTTGGATTCAGTAACGACCTGCCCGCTTTCATCTGTGTAGGTTAAGCGGGTGTCCAGCTGCAGATTCACTAAGCCCACGTCGATATCCGGAATCGGCATGTCAGCGATCAAGGGGTTGCGATTGCCTGACGCGACTTCACTGGGGTCATCCATCTGGTCGCCGTCGGTATCCGCCAGAATCGGCGAGGTTTTGAAGAAGACGTATTCAAAGCCATCCTGAATGCCGTCACCGTCGGTGTCTTGCTTGGTGCCGTCTGAATAGATGCGGTTCCATTCGGCATCATCATCGAGGGTGTCACCGTCGGTGTCGATGCTGAGCGGGTTTAAGCCGCCGTGGCGTTCGTCGTTATCGGGTACGCCGTCGTTGTCGGTGTCCGGGTCGAGCGGATCAGAGCTGACGTGGAAGGTTTCTGTGCTGCCGTCGGTGCGGGTAACGATCACCGGCCAGCCTTCGAGTTCGATGTAATCGGCGAGGCCGTCTTCGTCGCTGTCGATCAGCTCATCGCCGTCCGGGCGGGTGCCGATAAAAGTGGCCGAATTAGGATTTACCTCGACTTCTTCTGCCGGTGGTGCAATGGCATTGCCAGCAATGTCGTAGGCATTAACCACAATGATGCTGTATTCAGTATTGATCTGGGAACCGGTTTCTAACAGCACCGCTTGCTGGCGATCATCGACAAAGCTTGCGGCCAATACCGGGAGAATCTGTTGGGTATCTGTCCGGGTGATATTGAAGTTAACGATGGAATCCACGAGGTCAGCAGACATGGGCTCGTTAAACTGGACGATGACCCGTCCGTTACCGGCAGAGACGGCACCCGAAACACGCGGAGCTTCTTCATCAGGCTCTTCCTGCGCTGCAGGGGCTTGCTGCACCTCAGTAAACAGAACATTCACGGTGCAGTCCTGAGTCACACTGCTGATGTAGTACAGGTTGCTCTGCATCGAGCCGTTACAGCCGCTGGCGGTGGCGACCGTATAGCCCTCTTCTGGCTGCAGAATCATCTGCGCGCTGCTGCCGTCGGAAATGTCGGCCGATTCAGGGGAGACGGTGCCTTGTCCGGTTACGGAGGTACTGATGCGGTGGCTTTCAGGGCCTTGAATACTGCTGCCGTCCTCGCCGCCACATGACATTAACGCAAGTGTCGATGCCGATAAGATAAATCGCTTAAATGCCATGATAATCAGTTCCCGTCTGGCGTTCCTATTGCCTATCACGTCGGTGGGTGTCGCGATATGCCTATTTGTTAGGTGGACAATGGTAACCAAATCAGAACAATATTTGTACAAACCAGCCATGGACTAGTTCGTAACTTTCAGGCTCTTTACGACATTGCTGGACAAACAGCCTGTTTAAGGCTGGTTGCTCCTCTACTTCATAGGAAGATAGTTGGAGACGCTATCAGGTAATGGCTTCAGCAGCGAAGTTCGAGCTCTGTCCCAATAGGCGGTAAGCAGGACCATACTGCAGCCTACAATCAACCCTGTCAGGCCGAGTTGCTGCCCCAATGTTCCAAAACTATCGAACAGAGCATTCATTGCATAAAGAACATAGGCAAGAGAGGAGACCATAAGAGCTCGGCGATCAATCAGCAGAGAGATCAGTGTAATTACCCCGAATACACCGAGAATTACTCCTGCAACCGAGGCACTAACATCCCCGTCCATGACCCCAATGATCTTGAACAAAGGATGCATTAGTAATGGAGCAGCCAGAAGGTGCAGCCAGAACGCCACATCCGAACGACGCGTTACCCGGCGAGTATCGGAAATATCCCATCCCATGGCGAAGATAAACACCACACCACCGGCCACCATCATCATCGGATACAGATAGGCAGTAAGTTGTGGGAACGACGTGAACAATACGGCAAGCACTGTCGCAGCCACTGCGGCAGTAATAAGTGCAACGGTGATCGGAACCCGAAAACGCAACCAATGTGCAAGCGCAGCAATGAAAGAAAACAGCGGAATAACGAATCCAGCATCTTTGATAAGGGTCTTGATCGGCAACTGGTTAATATCCGCTGCGCCAAAATATAAATATGCCATGACCGCCGTTGCACTTGGAATAAAAGCAAATAGCAATACGATGGAAGGCAACGCCATTCGGCGAATACGAATGTAATATTCAGCAAGCCCCCAAGCAACACAGGCCGTGACAGCGAAACCAATCACATCGCCAAACATGGAACTGAAAAAGGATAGGGAGGAAAGAAGTACGACCACAGAAATAACAACGACGAAGATATCGTTGAAGCCACTGACTAAGCGGAAGTTCTCCTCGTCAACAATGGGGCTGGCGTGCTGCTGTTCGTAGTCCTGGCGAAAACGCTCTACGGAATCACGCGTGAATATGCCTTTGGTTACGGCACTTTCCAGATCTGAATCGGTGTACATCTGTTGTCCTTTTGTTCAATCCATGTTTGTTCAATCCATCGTCGCTACACCCCCTACCGGTCGGGATCCCATTCAGGCGGGCCTATCTGATACCTAATTGTCGCTGCGACTCCGAGAGCAATACCTTACAACATTATTGACCCCGATTCCTTCAACCAAAACACATCAGCGATCAGATATCTGCAAATACGTAATCCGACGTATTGCCCACTATCAGTAACTGCGCTTTACTGACTCTTATAATTGATGCGACACACAGAGACAGCTCAATGCACAAGAAGATCGTTGGCGGTGGCTTTAAGAAAGTCCTCTACACCCTGAATACCGTGCGTCGTATCGGCGTGAAAGACGCTGCAAAAGCGTTGGCAGCGCACAATGCCTGTAAAGCCTGCGGTCTGGGTATGGGCGGCCAGCGAGGCGGTATGATCAATGAGTTGGATGAGTTTCCGTCGGTGTGTAACAAGAGCGTGCAGGCGCAGTCGACCGACATTCAGGGGCCCATCCCTCTGCCTGTATTCGATCACACGATTGCAGACTTTAAAGAGCTGTCATCCCACGAAATTGAGCACCTGGGCCGTTTAGGCACGCCGCTCCATAAAGCAGCCGGTTCGGATAAGTTCGAGCCTATAGGCTGGGACGACGCCATTGCCCGCACCGTAGAGCGATTTTCTACCTCGGCGCCGGAGCGCAGTTTCTTTTATGCGTCTGGTCGTTCATCTAATGAGGCGGCCTTTGTACTGCAACTGATGGCGCGCCTGTATGGCAGCACTAACATCAACAACTGCTCTTACTATTGTCATCAGGCCTCCGGCGACGGGCTGGCGACAACGATAGGTACGGGCACCTCAACCGTAGAGCTCGCCGATCTGGGTAAGTCTGACCTGATTTTTGTATTGGGCGCGAACCCTTCTTCAAATCACCCTCGCTTTATTCACCAACTCAAAAACTGTCGCGAGCGCGGCGGCCACGTAGTTGTGATTAACCCGGCCAAAGAAGCTGGGCTAGTAAAATTCGCCGTGCCGAAAAGCCCCAAATCTCTATTGATGGGCGGAAACGACATTGCCTCCGAATACCTGCAACCCAGAATCGCAACCGACGTCGCGGTATTTAAGGGCATTGCGAAAAGTATTATTGAAAACCAACAACACAATGTTGAGTTTATCGCAGAGTACACCCGAAATTTTGATGCCTATCTGGCCGATATCGAAGGGACGTCATGGAGTGAGATCGAGTCGATTACCGGACTCTCGCGTGATGATATTCACGCCGTCGCCGAGGTGTACGCACACTCCGAAAATGCTGTATTCGCATGGGGTATGGGCATGACCCACCACCTGCACGGCGTTGACAACGTCGAGGCCATCGCCAACCTTGCCATGTTGCGCGGCATGCTTGGTAAACCGGGTGCAGGACTGCTCCCACTTCGAGGGCATTCGAACATCCAGGGCGTGGGGACTGTTGGCGTAAAACCCGTACTCGCTGAAGACGTCTTCACTGCTATTGAGAATGAACTCAAAATCACCCTGCCTCGCAATAAAGGCATGGATACTATGGCCTGCCTTCAGGCTGCTGAACGAGGCGATATCGATAACGCACTTATGCTCGGTGGTAATCTGTATGCAGCATCACCCGACAGCCAGTGGGCAGAAACATCGCTGGATAATATCCCATTTAAAGTCTTTTTAACCACCACCCTGAATCAGGGCCATGTGCATGGTTGCGACAACAGCGAGAGCATAATCTTCCCGGTACTTGCACGCGATGAAGAACATGACCCTACCAGTCAGGAATCCATGTTCAACTACGTGCGGCTGAGTGATGGTGGCATCGATCGCCTCGACAACCTACGCTCTGAGGTGGATATCCTCTCAGATATTGGCATGGGCGTTGTCGACAAAAGCAGCTTTGATTTCTCGACTTTTAAGAAGCACACCACAATTCGCCATGCCATTGCGAAGTCAATTCCCGGCATGCAGAATCTCGCCGATATTGATGTTGCGAAAAAAGAGTTCTTTATCCGCAATCGTATTAAACACACGCCTGAATTTAATATGCCGGATAACCGCGCGGTATTTATCGTCAACCCGCACGATCATCCAGAAGAACGAAAAGCACAACATGCGTTTACCTTGATGAGTATCCGCAGCGAGGGCCAGTTCAACAGCATCATTTATGGGGTATCCGGATTAAGTGGTTGATGATCCCCTCTGATCCACCAAAACCTTAATCCTCCCAGAAGGTTGATAGATCGACGCCGTAGTTCTTCTCGGCCTCGGGGAGACCCATGCTGTAGGTCATGGTGGCCTTGCCCAGGAACGGAGATTCCTTGGTCTGTGGCGTCTTCTTCTTGTGCTTGGTGGTGTAGAGCATCCGGGCCCGCATCACCTCGAATGAATAGCCCCGGCCATCGCGGTTCTTGTCCTTGGCCAGCCGGTTGATCGACTCCGTGAAGGCGTTGGTGATTGGGATGTCGGTCTCGAAGTAGGTCAGCACCTCCTCACGCCAGCCACTGACGGCGCTAACGAGATCCTTCCAGACCTCCTTCTGCCCCTGCGGGATGCCGTCAACCCAGGCAGCCAACGCCTTCTCAGCATCCCGCCGGGTGGCACAGCCCCAGATGTGGTAGAACCGCTCCTTGTGCTCATAGGCTGCCAGGAGCTGGGGGAAGGCCCCTGTCCAGGTTTCCATGATGAGACGCTCGCGGTCTGAGACGTCGTGAGCCGATTAGCAATTGACTTTATAGTTACGGAACCGTAAAGTTTCGCCCAACGTAATAGTAATGATTGTCACTTACATTTCGAAAAACAAATGGTAATGGAGATTAACCACATGTTTAAACCTTCCCGCTTATCACTGGCCGTGGCTGTCAGCCTTGCCCCGGGCGCCAGTTGGGCAGTCGGCGATGATCAGCCCCAGATGCTTGAACCCATGGAAATCATTGGCGATGCGTCCGCAGCCCAGACCTTGCCAGGGTCAGGCTACGTCGTTGGTGAGGCGCAGTTGAAAACCGAGGTTGAGACCGACATCAACCAGGTGCTGAAAACCGTCCCGGGCGTCTATGTGCGGGAAGAAGAAGGCCTGGGCCTGCGCCCCAATATCGGCATCCGCGGCGCCACGGCCGAGCGCAGCAGTAATATTACCCTGATGGAAGATGGCATTCTGATCGCACCGGCGCCCTACTCCAATCCGGCCGCCTATTATTTTCCGACACTGAAGCGCATGTCCTCGCTGGAAGTACTCAAGGGTGCCCCGCTGCTGCGCTATGGCCCGCAAACCACCGGTGGTGTCATCAAC
>NZ_DFQB01000018.1:0-4121 GCF_002377545.1 Thalassolituus sp. UBA3500
ACCCATTCTGGCGATCTGGCTGGCCTGCAACTGCCCTTCAACGTTTAACCGGATATCCGGCTTAGTCGCTCTAGGTTTGCGCTTCGCCAACGTAATTCCACGTTCCGCGTTGCTAAAAGCTGTACCACGATTTTTTGCTCGGTGGGCAGCCGGTGAAAAACTCTGAAGCTCGATAGCGTAGCGCTGCGCCAGTTCAGCATAGGCAATACGCACCGAGCGCTTGGCTTCGATAATGCGCTGACCTTGCCCACGTCCGTATTTACCAGACTCCACAAGACTACGTAGATTGTTAAGCGACTTCTGATAAGTAACGACGGCTTTTTCAAAATTGTTCAGTCTTGCGAAAGCCGCCGTCGACCCTGCATTAATAGCAGCATTCAACTGTGCCATGTTCTCATCGCCGAAATAGCGATCAAGAAAGGCAGCCAGAACGGCAGTTTCATCACCACATGCTTCCGCGACACCCGCAATACACTGACGTTCGGCGGGTGCTACCCGGTTCAGTTGATTACGTACACTGACCGATAGACTGTCGGACTCGAGGCTGAAGACGGTAGAGCGTGACAACGATGTGCCCGGCATAACCTGGTTTGCCATGCACAGCTGTTGAGTATCATCGGCATTCAGCCCATGTAATACGTCTGAGGCTTTGGCAGGCTCTTTGAGAAAAAGTAGTTCTGGCACGGTGTCTTCCCTGATGAAGTGCTTATTCTGGCAATTATGCATGACGCTCAGGCCTGCCTCAATGGCAGCTAGCTATCAGTTTATTGGTCATTCCCGCGAAGGCGGGAATCCAGTGCGGACTATGTGGTTCCCCGCCTTGATTCAAGGGGTCAGGATTCAAGGGGTCAGAGTCGTTGATTTCTTATACGCCTTCGACTTCCGATCACCACCATGCCCTGCTGTTTTACGGATTAAAATGATGTGTAAAACCGTCTGCCCCACCAGTCACAAACATACAAAGATTGACAATCTTTGTATGGCGACCTAGCATAAACTGCATAAACATCTGCCTTTGGAGATCATTATGCATGTATCCCTGACTGCCGAACTGGAGTCTCGCGTTAAAGCCAAAGTTGAAAGCGGCTTATACAACAACGCCAGCGAGGTGATTCGTGAAGCACTACGCTTTATGGATACACACGAAGACTGGATTCACGAAGTAAAACTGGCTCACCTGCGCGAGCAACTAAGAACAGGCACGGATGAACTGGATCGCGGAGCAGGCATCACCATTGAATCAAAAGCCGCACTAGACTCATTGTTTGACGACATCAAGGCCTGAACCAAATGCCAGTACGCCAACTTGTTATTGCGCCTGCCGCCAAGGCTGATCTTAAGGACATTTATCAGTACGGACTTAGGCAATGGGGAGCAGCCCAATCCGACAGTTATCTAGAAACTCTCAAAGAGCACTTTTGGTCTCTTACCGAACAACCGTTGATGGGCACTGAGCGAACCGAACTCTTGCTTGATGTCAGAAGCACTCCTATTGAAAGCCATACGCTGTTTTACAGAGTCACTACTAATACAGTAGAAATTATTCGCGTACTTCATGGTCGCCAAGACCCACGGCGACACCTGAAATAGCTTACGAAACTATCCTATTCAAAAGGAGTGGCTTGGATTAGATTGAAGAATGAAAAACCTGAGTCCAGATTCAAGGGGGCAGAGTCGTTGATTTCTTATACGCCTTCGACTTCCGATCACCAACATGCCCTAAGATCTTACCAGCAACATCTGCTCTCATAATCCACAGAAATAACCCTTTGTGGTCAGTCAGGACATCAGGAAGGCGCACAGTTCGAAACTCAAAAGTTGAGTATTGGGCACACTCAGAGCTATGGGCTATTTAGGTCAACCCAACAGATACCTCACCACCTATCGCGAATAGCCTCCGACTGATTCGTTCCTACACTGCAACCAAGATGTCGGGGATAAGATCCCCTCCTACAAATCCACAGACCTTCTATTAATTAGCAGCCAAAAATTCACGAACCTGCTTGTGGTATTCCAGAATATCCATCACCTCGATATTTTCAGCGGAGTAATCGCCACCTTTAAAAAGCGGTGTATTGAATCCGAAACATTCATTGGCATACAAGGTCATGCCCGCCTCTGAGAGTGCGGCCTGGGCATCCAAGTGATACCAGTCGTCTCCCAGAGCCACATCAACGGGCGGTAGGCCGTATTCTTTGATCTCTTCGGTGACCGTCATCACTTCTCCGTCGGTAACCGAGACCATCACGAACTCGCCATCCGGTAATTCTAAAAACACATCGCCCATCGGGGTAATGTCGAGAACCGTCGCATCGGCTGGTAACTCCCACAGAGCTTTGATGCCATCCGAGGTTTGGGCGTCGTAAGAGACTTTGAATTTCATAAGATTCACCGATGGATAATAGATTCGCGTAACGTATTGCCATTTTACACGGGCTGCGGCAAGCCGGGGATATGATCCCCTCCTACAAGCTACAGGTTCATCTCTTTGCCAGAGCATGAACAAAGGCGACGATCAACTGCACTGCGTCATCGTATTTTCATCTCATCGCGTTAACCTGACTCCTGACCTTATCGCGGAGCAGTGTTATGTCATCGACGATCAACCACGCCTATTCGTCACTGAGTATCGGAGACAGCGACCAATTAACCCATACCGTCACGGAAGGCGATATCCGCCTGTTTGCTGCATCCAGCGGGGATAATAACCCGGTGCACCTTGATCACGATTACGCAGAGCACTCCCGCTTTGGCGGTGTGATTGCTCATGGCATGTATTCAGGGGTTCTGATCTCTCGCATGCTGGGCACCCAGTTTCCAGGGCCTGGTACCATTTACCTGTCGCAAACGCTGAACTTCAGAGCGCCTGTGCGCCCGGGAGATACGTTAACCGTGAACGTGGAGGTAATAGCACTTCACGAGCACAAGCCGGTCGCTACCCTCGCCTGCACAGTGACAAATCAGAACGATGAGCTGGTGACCGACGGAGAATCTGTGGTGTTAGTGCCTAAAGAATCAAAAAGGGTGAAGATGCCGGAGGTGCCGGTGTTCGAGGAAAGGCAATGATGAGCTATCAAAGAGGCTAGAAAATTACGCTCCTGATAAGCCACCCGATGAAGACCACAAGAAACATGACATACTGAGATATCGATACGATGAAACCCAACCCTTTATCGTACGAAGTCGCATATTTATTGACTAATTCACCATTAATAAACGGATATTTACTTGAGTTAATACCCAAGAAGCCCAAAGCCAACACATCAGAGAACGAAAGCGCTCGGGTTCCCATAATATCAACAGGCATCTCTCTGGAGCATCCTGCTTCCTCGATACGTTTATCAATACTCGGTACGGTTGTCCTGTTGAAAATAAGTAAAGCTATCCCCCATACCAGAAACAGAACCAGCACTGACATCAGTTCGATCCATGAGAACTCTTCAGTCATCACTCAACCTTCCATGCTTTGCATCAAACTCGTAGGCCATCATACTTTCAGGGTAACAACACTCAGGCTTCTGGAATAAAGAAAGAACCCACGAGTGCAATCAGAACCCAACCATACGATGTCAGTGTTAACATCAAACCGAGCAACTTTTCTGTGCTATTCGCATAAGGCCTGATCGCACGTGCGCTAATCAGTGGATTACCGTCATGGTTTAATGGATTCCCCACAGGCAAGCCAATGGCGGTAGCAATCATCAAAACACGTAAGCCCATAATATCCAGAGGACAGGCCTTTGGTTGCCCAGCTTCAGCCATTCTTCTATCTATTCGAGGGACAACCCTGTAAGAAAATAGGAACCAGAGGAAAGCAGAAACAATAAACAGCGAAAACATGCTGATATACACAGCCCCTTCTATTGTCATATCCTCATAAGCTCCGCATTATCCAATCCGCACCATTTTGTCCCAGCTCATCCAGTTTCGAACCAGCAAAGTACCCAGCTGTGAGGCTTACTGCGAATACTCCCCCAAGCAGCACCCAGCCAACGGGACCCGCTAACGTCAAGCCAGCATTAACTGCCAACAGAGTTCCTCCTGCAAAGGTCGCTTTACCAACATACAGGCCCGCTGCTGTACCCAGCCCAAAACCAGTCACCTCTCGCGCCCCTGCACGC
>NZ_DFQB01000029.1:0-20605 GCF_002377545.1 Thalassolituus sp. UBA3500
CTTAAGTGAACAGCATTACGGCATGGCCGGGCTTTTTTGTGCTCCGTTTTCGATGGGATGGGCTGGGTTGTATACAATCTTGGTCGTAGATCTATTGAAACTGGCATTTTTAGGCGTAGAATGTCGGTCGACTTATTTAGGATTGTCGACAATCTATGTCTGAAGCCCAAACGCTTGCTGAAAAAGTGTTCTCTGAACTCGCCACGGCTATCGTTCGTGGAGAGCTGGCTCCCGGTGAAAAACTTTCGGAGCAGGCATTGGTTACCCGATATGGCGGCAGTCGCGCGCCGATAAGAGAAGCGATTCAGAAGCTTGAGGCACGCAATCTCGTGGTTCGTGTTCCGCATGCTGGCGCTCGTGTGGTGTCTTTGTCGCTCGAGGAACTGCGTGATATCTATGAAGTTCGCCTGGAGCTTGAGAGTATGGCGTGCCGCCTGGCCGCAGAGCGTATGTCTGACGCTGATATTTCAGCACTTGAAAAGCTTCTCGAAGAACATGCACGTTCCATTGAGGCAGATCAGGGACTCAGTTACTACCAGAAGTCGGGCAATCTGGATTTTCACTACCGCATTATCGAAGGCAGCAAGAATAGCCGTTTGCATCAAATGCTCTGTGGTGACCTCTATCACATAATCCGTATGTATCGTTATCGCACCAGTACCAGCTCAGAGCGCCCGCTGCAGGCATTGAAAGAGCACCAGCGCATTGTGGAGGCGATAAAAAGTCGTGATCCGCAACTCGCCGAACTACTGATGAGGCGCCATATCCAGGTGTCTTTGACTAACCTTGAAACTCGTCTGGCTCACGAGGCCCGACATTAACTTATACGGCACAGGAGACCTGATATGACCCCAGGCCAGAAATTCCGTAAGGCGCTTGAAGATAACAAGCCGCTGCAAATTGTAGGTACCATCAATGCGTATGCCGCGATGATGGCTGAAAAAATTGGCCATCAGGCGATCTATCTCTCCGGTGGTGGTGTTGCAAACGCTTCCTACGGCCTGCCAGACCTCGGTATGACGTCGCTGAACGACGTGGTTGAAGATGTTCGTCGTATTACTTCTGCAAGCTCGTTGCCGCTGTTGGTTGATATTGATACGGGTTGGGGGGGCGCATTCAACATCGCTCGCACCATTAAAGAGATGGAAAAGGCCGGTGCTGCTGCAGTGCATATCGAAGATCAGGTTGCTCAAAAGCGTTGTGGTCATCGCCCGAACAAAGAAATCGTATCTAAAGAAGAAATGGTCGACCGTATCAAAGCGGCTGTTGATGCTCGAACTGATCCGGATTTCTTCATCATGGCCCGTACTGATGCGTTCGCTCAGGAAGGTCTTGAAGCGGCGATTGAACGTGCGAAAGCATGTGTTGAAGCTGGCGCTGACGGCATCTTCGCTGAAGCTGTGAAGACTGAAGAACACTACCGCGCTTTCGCTGAAGCGCTGGATGTGCCGATTCTGGCAAACATCACTGAGTTCGGTCAGACCGAACTGTGGAGTCGCGAGCAGCTGGGTGAGTGGGGTGCCGCTATGGTGCTTTATCCGCTGAGTGCGTTCCGCGCAATGAACAAAGCCGCTGAGACTGTATACAAAAGCCTGCTTGAAGAAGGTCATCAGCGTAAGGTAGTCGATATTATGCAGACCCGCATGGAGCTGTACGATTACCTGAACTACCACGATTTCGAACAGAAGCTCGATGCGCTGTTTGAGGAAGGTAAGAATAAGTGATTTACCGGCGAGATGCTGTTCTCGCCTATTTAAATTTTAATAATTTCAGATAGTTACGTTACGTATCTAAAGTTATAGGAGAAGCACATGGCTGCTGGAAAAGAACTCTCTGGGGCAGGCCTGCGTGGCCAGGTCGCCGGTAAAACTGCACTTTCTACTGTAGGTAAGTCAGGCTCGGGTCTGACTTACCGCGGCTACGATGTGAAAGACCTCGCGGCAAACTGTGAGTTTGAAGAAGTTGCGTATCTGATCCTGAAAGGCGAACTGCCGAGTCAGGCTGAGCTGGACGCATACAAAACCAAACTGAAGGGCATGCGTGGCTTGCCACAGGCTCTGAAAGAAGTTCTTGAGCGCATTCCTGCGTCTGCACACCCGATGGACGTGATGCGCACCGGTTGCTCAATGCTGGGCAATCTGGAAACCGAAGAAAGCTTCGATGAGCAGCAAGAAGCGACTGATCGCATGCTGGCTGTCTTCCCTGGCATGATCAACTATTGGTACAACTTCAGTCACAACGATAAGCGAATTGACGAAAACACCGATGCGGATTCGATTGCTGAGCAGTTCCTCTGGACTTTGCACGGCGAAAAACCCTCTGAGCTACATACTCAGGTGATGCAGGCTTCTCTCATTCTGTATGCAGAGCATGAGTTCAATGCCTCTACCTTCACGGCACGTGTTTGTGCTTCGACGCTGAGTGATATGCACTCCTGCATTACAGGCGCGATCGGCTCGCTGCGTGGCCCGCTGCATGGTGGTGCTAACGAAGCGGCAATGGAACTGATCGAAGGGATGAAGGATCCGGAGCACGCTGAAGAAAGCATCATGGGTATGCTGGCGCGCAAGGATAAGATCATGGGCTTCGGTCACGCGATCTACAGCGAATCCGATCCTCGTAATGCTGTTATCAAAGAATGGTCAGAGAAGCTTGCCCAGAAAAACGGCGACACGAACCTGTATGACATTTCTGTGCGTTGTGAAGCGGTGATGTGGCGTGAGAAGAAGCTGTTCTGTAACGCTGACTTCTTCCATGCGTCTGCGTACAACTACATGGGCATTCCAACCAAACTGTTTACTCCCATCTTCGTATGCTCCCGCCTGACTGGCTGGGCCGCACACGTGATGGAGCAGCGTGCTGATAACCGTATTATCCGCCCGAGTGCGGAGTACACAGGTGAAGAGCCACGTTCAGTAAAGCCATTGGCTGATCGCTGAGGTCACGCATTTCATCTGGCTGAACCGTTAATCGAAATTCCGGCACGCCGTAGATACATCCGTGTAGGCTCCGGTCTGCCAACCATGGCAGGCAGGGCCGGATCTTCCGATCGACGATTCGCCGAAACAATACAGTAGCCGCGGACTCCGCAGAGGTGTTCTCGGCAGGTCTTATTGCAAGCCTACATGCCATGGATGGCATGTGGGAGCCCCCATGGATGGGTTTACGGCGACTTGCAATCAGGCCTGTGAGAACGCCTTTTCGCCGTAGAGACTGCGCATATTGATGCAGAGAGAATCATGAATACTGAATTCCGTAAGAACCTGCCGGGCAGCAGCCTGGACTACTTTGATACGCGTGCCGCGATCGAAGCCATAAAACCTGGCGCCTACGATGGCCTGCCATACACCTCACGCATTCTGGCTGAGCAGCTGGTTCGTAAATGCGATCCTGCGATGCTGAATGATGCACTGGGTCAGCTGATTGATCGTAAACGCGATCTCGACTTCCCTTGGTATCCGGCGCGCGTTGTATGTCACGACATTCTTGGCCAGACCGCTCTGGTAGACCTTGCAGGTCTGCGTGACGCCATTGCAGAGCAGGGCGGCGACCCGTCGAAAGTGAACCCAGTTGTTCCGACACAGCTGATCGTTGACCACTCGCTGGCTGTTGAGTGTGGCGGTTTTGATCCGGATGCGTTCCAGAAAAACCGTGATATTGAAGAACGTCGTAACGAAGACCGTTTCCACTTTATCGAATGGACTAAAACCGCGTTCGACAACGTTGACGTGATTCCAGCCGGTAACGGCATTATGCACCAGATCAACCTGGAGAAAATGTCTCCGGTGGTTCAGGCACGCGACGGTGTTGCATTCCCGGATACCTGTGTCGGTACCGACTCGCACACGCCACACGTAGATGCACTTGGCGTTATCTCTGTTGGTGTTGGTGGTCTTGAGGCTGAAACCGTGATGCTGGGCCATCCATCCATGATGCGCCTTCCTGACATCGTAGGTGTTGAGCTGACGGGTAAGCGACAGCCGGGCATTACCGCAACGGACATCGTGCTGGCTCTGACTCAGTTCCTGCGTAAAGAACGTGTGGTGGGTGCCTACCTTGAGTTCTTCGGTGAAGGCGCATCGAGCCTGACCATCGGTGACCGGGCAACGATTTCTAACATGACGCCAGAATACGGCGCGACTGCAGCCATGTTCTACATTGATGAGCAGACCATCGACTACCTGAATCTGACTGGTCGTGAGCCAGAACAGGTGGCTCTCGTTGAGCAGTACGCTAAAGAGACCGGCTTGTGGGCGGACTCGTTGGCAAATGCTGAGTATGAGCGTGTTCTTACGTTTGATCTGTCTTCTGTTGGCCGCAACATGGCCGGCCCTTCAAATCCGCATGCGTTGCTGGCGACAGCCGATCTGGCAGCCAAAGGCATTGCAGGTAACCTGGAAGAGGCGAAAGCTCAGGAAGCAGAAGGCTTGATCCCGGACGGTGCTGTGATCATTGCCGCGATTACTTCCTGTACTAACACATCAAACCCTCGCAACGTCGTCGCGGCGGGCCTGCTTGCTAAAAAAGCGAACGAGCTGGGCCTGATCCGCAAGCCTTGGGTGAAATCATCCTTCGCGCCTGGCTCTAAGGTGGCTCGTACCTACCTCGAAGAAGCCGGTCTGCTGCCTGAGCTGGAGAAGCTTGGTTTTGGTATCGTGGCATTCGCCTGTACCACCTGTAACGGTATGTCTGGTGCGCTGGACCCTGAGATTCAGCAGGAAATTATTGATCGTGACCTGTACGCCACAGCCGTTCTGTCGGGTAACCGTAACTTCGACGGCCGTATCCACCCATACGCCAAACAGGCGTTCCTGGCGTCACCGCCGCTGGTTGTAGCGTATGCGATTGCAGGTACTGTGCGTTTCGATATCGAAAAGGACGTGCTGGGCAACGATGCCGATGGCAACCCGATCTCACTGAAAGACATCTGGCCATCGGACGAAGAAATCGACGCCATTGTCGGCGAGTTCGTGAAGCCTGAACAGTTCCGTGATGTCTATATCCCAATGTTTGATCTTGGCTCAATTGAACGCGCTGAAAGCCCGCTGTACGACTGGCGCCCGATGTCGACCTACATCCGTCGTCCTCCATACTGGGAAGGCGCTTTGGCGGCAGAGCGCACCATGAAAGGCATGCGCCCGTTGGCGATCCTGCCGGACAACATTACGACGGACCACCTGTCTCCGTCGAATGCCATCCTGATGGACAGTGCTGCGGGTGAATACCTGCACAAAATGGGACTGCCAGAAGAGGACTTTAACTCATACGCTACCCACCGCGGTGACCACCTGACTGCTCAGCGAGCAACCTTTGCTAACCCGAAACTGATGAACGAAATGGTTCAGGAGAACGGTGAAGTGAAACAAGGCTCTCTGGCTCGTATCGAGCCAGAAGGTAAGGTCGTTCGTATGTGGGAAGCGATTGAAGCCTACATGGAGCGCAAACAGCCGTTGATTATCGTGGCCGGTGCTGACTATGGTCAGGGTTCATCACGTGACTGGGCGGCGAAAGGTGTGCGTCTCGCAGGCGTTGAAGTAATTGTTGCTGAAGGTTTTGAACGCATTCACCGCACCAATCTGATTGGTATGGGCGTGTTGCCAGTTCAGTTTAAGGAAGGCACAACGCGTAAGACGCTGAAGCTCGACGGTACTGAAACCTACGACGTTATCGGTGAGCGGTCTGCTCGCGGCGACCTCACGCTGGTGATTCACCGCCAGAATGGCGAAACCGTTGAAGTGCCAGTCACCTGTCGACTGGATACCGCCGATGAGGTTATTACCTATAACGCGGGTGGCGTGCTGCAGAAGTTCGCCAAGGACTTCCTGAAAGGCGCTTGAAGCTGGCTGCATTGCTGAGGCAGTGTTGCAGATCAACTCGGAATGCTCACGTACTCCAGTACGCTCCGCTTCCTCGCTGATCTGCGCCTCGCCTCAGCGTCTTCGCCGACGCTTCATTATGAGAGAGCGTAAAAAGCGTCAGGTGACAAAGCTGAATCGGTAGGGTGGGCATGGCCCACCTTATTTTTATTATTCGATGGGGCATCTTATGACTCATAAACCACAAATTAAAATCCCTGCGACTTACATGCGTGGCGGTACGTCGAAGGGCGTTTTTTTCAGTCTGACCGATCTGCCTGAGGCGGCTCAGGTGCCGGGTGAAGCGCGCGATAAGATTCTGCTGCGCACCATCGGCAGCCCTGATCCTTATGGTCAGCAGATCGACGGCATGGGCGGCGCGACTTCGAGTACGTCAAAGACGGTTATTCTTGCAAAGAGCGAGCAGCCGGATCATGACGTTGATTATCTGTTTGGTCAGGTTGCCATTAACAAGGCCTTTGTCGACTGGTCAGGTAATTGCGGCAACTTAACAGCTGCTGTCGGGGCGTTCGCTATTTCTAAAGGTCTGGTCGATGCTGGTCGGATTCCAGAAAACGGCATTTGCATCGTTCGTATCTGGCAGAAAAACATTAAGAAGACCATTATTGCTCACGTACCAATCACTAATGGTGAAGTGCAGGAAACCGGTGACTTTGAACTGGATGGTGTGACGTTTCCTGCTGCGGAAGTCGTAATTGAATTTATGGACCCGGCGGATGGTGAAGGTTCTATGTTCCCGACGGGCAATTTGGTTGATGACCTTGATGTACCTGGAGTGGGTACTTTTAAGGCGACCATGATTAACGCCGGCATCCCAACCATATTTGTCAACGCTGCGGATATTGGCTACACAGGAACTGAGCTTCAGAAAGACCTGAACTCAGATGCTGAGGCTCTTGCTCGTTTCGAAACCATGCGGGCATATGGTGCGGTAAAGATGGGCCTGATCTCGAATATTTCTGAAGCAGTCGCTCGCCAGCACACCCCAAAGATTGCTTTTGTTGCACCTGCAGCGGCGTACGAATCCTCGAGCGGTAAGCAAATCGCCGAAACTGATATCGACGTATGCGTTCGTGCGCTGTCTATGGGGAAACTGCACCACGCCATGATGGGAACCGCGTCGGTAGCTATCGCCACAGCAGCAGCGATTCCGGGCACTCTGGTTAATGAAGCCGCAGGCGGTGGTGCTCGTGATGCAGTTACTTTCGGTCATCCGTCGGGTACGCTTCGCGTTGGTGCGGCTGCTGAGGAGGTAAATGGTGAGTGGACCGCTAAGAAAGCTGTAATGAGTCGCAGTGCGCGCATCATTATGGAAGGGAATGTTCACATACCTGGTGATACGTTCTGATCAGATGTATCAGGGTATAAAAAAGCCCGCGTTTGCGGGCTTTTTTGTGCCTGTTCACCCAGTGCTAACCGAGTGAGTAAGCTGGCGGGGATTATTCCCCGCTCTGCTCTTCTTCAGCTACTTCCTGCTTTGAAGGCGAGCTCTCAGACTTATCACCCGCGTTGCGAGGGTCATTAGGAGCACGACCTGACGGAGCGCGACGACGACGTCTGGAAGGCTTTTTCTCTTCAGACTCTGCCTTGTCATCTACTGTTGGCTTAGCTTCTGCCGCTGGTTTAGTTTCAGCCGTTGGCTTAGCTTCGGCTGCAGGTTTAGTTTCTGCCGTTGGCTTAGCTTCGGCTGCTGGCTTAGCTTCTGCCGCTGGCTTAGCTTCTGCCGCTGGCTTAGCTTCGGCTGCAGGTTTAGTTTCTGCCGTTGGCTTAGCTTCGGCTGCAGGCTTATCCTCAGCTTCAGATTTGCTATCGGTCTGAGTGGCTGTGTTCTCGCCAGCTTGTGCTGCAGACTTACGTGAACGACGGCGACCACGGCGACGGCTATTGCCTTCAGAGCGGTTTTCAGACTGCGCGCCAGCTTCTTCTGGTTTTGTGTCGTTTGTTTTTGCTTCAGCAGGCTGCGAAGTAGCAGTCTCAGTAGTGGTGTTCACTGGCTGAGTATCAGCTACCACTTCTTCAGGGTTCTCCTTTGCTGCAGGTTTCTGTGGCTTAGGAATATCTTCACGACGACTGCGGTCGCGACGAGGAGCGCGCTTAGCGTTCGGGTTCTCATTGGCATCTGAAGAGTCCTGGCTGACCTTGTTCTGGCGTGCAGGCTTTTCATTGCGAGCGTTTTCAGACTTGTCGTTGCCGTTGCGGCGGTTGTTGCGACCTTTACGGTTGTCGCCTTTCGCCTGGGTGTCACCGTTCTGGCTATCTCGCTGACCATCTCGTTGGCCATTGCGGTTGTTTCTACCGCCACGCTCATTCGCTGGTTTGTCAGAAGCTTTGCCGTTGCGGGCTTTGTCCTGCTGTCGGCCATTGCGACGCTTATCATCGCCATCATCCGCTTTGCGGCGATTATCGCGACGACCATTTTTTGCGTTCTTGTTTTTTGGCTCGGACTTGGTGTTCTTGTTAACACGAACTTCCGGGCGCGGCGCTGCTTCGGGCTCTTTCTCTGTGGTAAGCAGGGCAGAGATGGCCTGACCAATACGCCCCCACAGGCCGGCTGATTGCGGTGCCGCTTCTTGTGGCTGCGTCGCAGCAACTGGCGCAGGTGTGCGCGGTACAGTGCTTACGGCCGCTTCCTGTGCTTTCACTGGCTCGGCATTGAGCGCTTCGCTCAAGTGCTCCGGCTCATCCATATCCAGGCGGTGCTCGTAAGATACTTCGCCGACCATAGTGTCGTCTGGGCGGAGGCGCTGAACTTCGTAGTGCGGTGTTTCCATGTTCGGATTTGGAAGTACCATCACCAGGCAGTTGTGACGCTGTTCAATGCCAGCAATCAGTGCGCGCTTTTCATTCAGAAGGAATGACGCAACAGAAACAGGAACAATCGCACGAACCTGTGCTGTGTTGTCTTTTGCTGCTTCTTCTTCAATGAGGCGAAGGATCGACAGGCTTGAAGATTTGGTGTCGCGTACAACGCCTGTGCCGCTACAGCGAGGACACACGTGCGCAGCGGTTTCGTCCAGAGAAGGGCGCAGACGCTGGCGTGACATTTCCATCAGGCCGAAGCGAGAGATTCTGCCAACCTGAACGCGAGCGCGGTCAACCTCGAGAGCTTTCTTCAGTCGGCTTTCAACTTCGCGCTGGTTCTTGTTGGCCATCATGTCAATGAAGTCGATAACGACCAGGCCGCCCATGTCGCGCAAGCGCAGTTGGCGTGAGATCTCGTCGGCTGCTTCCAGGTTTGTATTGAGGGCTGTTTCCTCAATATCTGAGCCTTTGGTTGCGCGTGCAGAGTTGATGTCGATAGACACCAGAGCTTCGGTCGGGTCAATAACGATTGAACCACCAGAAGGCAGTTTTACTTCTCGCTGGAAGGCGCTCTCAATCTGGCTTTCAATCTGGTAGCGATTAAATAGTGGTACAGGATCTTCGTAGCGCTTGAACTTGTTCTGGTACTGAGGCATCACCTGCTGAACAAAAGCGAGAGCTTCGTTGTAAGCGGCGTCAGTATCAATAAGAACTTCACCGATGTCGTGGCGCAGATAGTCGCGGATCGCACGAATGATGACGTTGCTTTCTTGAAGCAGGAGTACAGGTGCTGCGCGCTCTTCTGCGGCGCGAGAAATTGCATCCCAGAGATGAACGAGGTAGTCCAGGTCGGCCTGGAGCTCTTCGCTTGAGCGGCCAATGCCTGCGGTGCGCACGATAACGCCCATTTTGTCAGGCACGCTGACGCCTTTCATGGCTTCACGCAACTGAGTACGTTCATCACCTTCGATGCGGCGTGAAATACCACCAGCGCGGGCATTGTTTGGCATCAGAACCAGGTAGCGTCCGGCGAGGCTTACCTGAGTGGTCAAGGCTGCGCCTTTATTACCACGTTCTTCTTTGTCTACCTGAACGATGACTTCCTGTCCTTCCTTCAACACTTCTTTGATGTTGATGCGGCCAGGGCCAGGGTCTTTGCAGAAATACTCACGAGAGATTTCTTTCAGCGGAAGGAAGCCGTGACGCTCGGCTCCGAAGTCGACAAAGGCGGCTTCGAGGCTCGGCTCGATGCGGGTTATTTTGCCTTTGTAAACATTAGACTTTTTCTGCTCGCGACCACCGGATTCAATGTCCAGGTCGTAGAGCTTCTGGCCGTCTACAAGGGCAACACGCAACTCTTCTGTCTGAGTTGCGTTGATCAGCATTCTTTTCATGCGGTACGTATTACTCTGTTGGGCAACGTACCTGACTGGCAACGCAGGGCCTGTCTGCTGTGTTGTTTCAGCAGCGAAGGATAGTGGCGGTAATGCCGCCTTGTAACCCGCTACGCACGTGTGCGGAGCAGGGGAATCTAGTTATCACTTTCGCAGTGTTCATCACGGCCTACAGGGCCGGTTATTACCAAAATATTTATGGGTGCTCTGCCGTGGAATCCGTCTTACTGATTGCGTTTCCCGGGGCAATGGTGTTTGCGGGCTGGTTGTTGCTCCGCTCAGCAGACACCGACACTGTCCATAATTTGATAATGCGAGATTGCCTGCAGGTAGCTGCGCGGTTTATCTCACCGGGCGGAGTCATTCCGCCGAATCAATTCTAGGGAAGAGTGTTTACCGTATTCATCTTCCTTTATACTTAGCCGCCTTGCGGCCTGACCGGGGAGCGTTGTCTTCTCAACATTATTATGCGGAAAGATGCGCTACTTATGTTCGGTTTACACCCGATCACGCCGGAATATAGCAACAATGTTCAGAGGCAGCAATTGCCTTAACAAAATAAATCGTTGGTAACTTCTTCGCATGCCCAGACCTCAGCTAGACCCAGCCAAAGTTAACTTTATCGATGTCGATGAGGGTAACGATGGCCAGCGCCTCGATAATTTTCTGTTGAGTCTTCTCAAGGGGGCGCCCAAAACGCTCGTGTACCGCATTATCAGGAAGGGGGAGGTGCGGATAAATAAAGGTCGTGCTAAGGCCGATTCCAGGCTGAAAAGAGGAGACCGGGTTCGGGTTCCTCCGGTCAGATTGCCAGAAGCGAACGAGGTGCCTGACGTGTCACCAGCTTTGCAGAAGATTCTGAAGGACTCCGTGTTGTATGAGGATGATGCTTTGCTGGCCGTAAATAAGCCCCATGGGTTGGCGGTGCATGGAGGGAGCGGTGTGTCGCTCGGGCTTATTGAGGCGCTCCGTAAGACTCGTCCCGATCACAGCTTTCTTGAGTTGGTGCATCGACTTGATCGTGATACGTCGGGCGTCATCCTTGTTGCGAAAAAGCGCAAGGCGCTGACCATCCTTCAGCAGATGCTGGTTGATAAGCGAGGTATCAGTAAAAAGTACCTTGCCCTGGTTCATGGTCACTGGGATGCCGGAGTAACGGATATCCGCCTGCCTCTTCTGCGTACTGAGCGGCAATCGGGCGAGCGCGTTGTGGTCGTAAGTGAAGACGGGAAGTCGTGTCATACGCGTATGCGGCTGCTTTCTGAGGGGGCTCGCTACTCTTTGATTGAGGCGGAGCCTGTCACGGGAAGAACTCACCAGATACGCGTGCACTGTCTCTCGCAAGGGGCTGCAATTGCAGGCGATGTAAAATACAGCGACCGCACGGAAGCGCTTCAGGATAAAGAGCAGGGCATTCGTCGATTATGTCTGCATGCGTGGCGCCTTGGGTTTCGTCACCCTATTTCTGGTGAGCGATTGAATATTGAGGCGAAGCCCGATGGTGAGTTGAGGTCGATCTTTCATAAAGTGGGATGCAGCTACGAGGGTGTGATGTGAAGTATGAGTTAGTCATCTTTGATTGGGATGGAACGCTCGCAGATTCGACAGGCAGGATCGTCGACAGTATGCGACGTGCGGGCGCGGAAGTTGGTTTGCCAGTCGTTCCTGATGCTGACATTCAGAATATTATTGGGCTTGGCTTGCCGGAAGCCATTAAGACGGTCTGGCCCGGTGTGCGTGCGGATCAAATGGAGCCGATGAGGTCGGCTTACGCGCGCTACTTCGTCTATGACAGTCAGATACCAATGGATCTGTTTGATGGTGCGGAGGCCTTGCTTGATAGGCTGGCTGCCGGGGCGCGTAAGGTTGCTGTCGCTACCGGGAAGAGCCGGAAAGGGTTGGATCGTATACTGCATGACCTGTCCCTTGAATGCGCTTTCAATACAACACGATGTGCCGATGAAACCCAATCAAAACCACACCCCCTGATGTTGACTGAAATTCTTGAGGAGCTCGGCGTGTCAGTTGAGGGTGCTGTCATGGTAGGGGATACAACCTATGACCTTGAAATGGCAGCGGCTATCGGGATGGATTCTATCGGTATGAGTCATGGCGCTCACGACGAGGCAAGGTTAAGAGCTTGTGGGCCTCAAGTCATCTGTCATAGCATTAGCGAACTTTTAGACTGGATTGGTATTAATGGATAACAACGAATTTCGTCGCCCTGAAGACAATAGCAAGGAATGGAAACTTATAGAGAAGGCGCTTATGGCGTCGCAGCAGGAGCAGCGTACCGCCCGTCGCTGGGGGATATTCTTCAAACTACTGACGTTCAGTTACCTGTTCGTCATCGCTGCCATTATTTATGGTGGAGCCTCTAAAGGTGGGGATGGGGGTGCTGGCTTCGCCGTTGGTCCTCATGCGGCTGTCGTGGAGGTGCGTGGTGCGATATCGGCGGAAGAAGATGCGAGTGCTGATCGAATCATTGGTGCTATGCGAGATGCATTTGATAACGACGAGGCCTTGGGATTGATTCTCAGAATTAACAGCCCGGGTGGTAGCCCTGTCCAGTCGGGCTATGTGTTCGATGAAATCGTAAGGTTGAAATCAACGCGGCCGGACTTCCCTGTGTATGCGGTGGTTATGGATATCGGTGCTTCGGGGGCGTATTACATCGCTGCCGCCGCGGACGAGATCTATGCAGACAAGGCAAGTCTTGTTGGTTCCATTGGTGTTGTCGGGTCAGGCTTTGGTTTTGTCGAAGCTATGGATAAGCTTGGTGTTGAGCGTCGCCTGTATACCTCTGGTGAGCATAAGGCGTTTCTCGATCCTTTCTCTCCGCAGCGTCAGGAGGAGAAAGAATTCTGGGAAGGTGTGCTGGATACTACGCACAAGCAATTTATATCTCAGGTAAAGCTTGGCCGTGGTGACCGTCTGTCTGATCATCCTGATCTTTTCAGTGGTCTGGTGTGGACAGGAGAACAGGCGGTAGAGCTTGGTCTTGTTGATGGTCTTGCATCATCGAGCCAGGTTGCGCGTGATCTTTTGGGTACTGATGAGCTGGTTAACTACACCGTAAGGAAGGACCCGTTTGTTGAGTTTATGGAGCGGTTTGGTGCCAGCTTCGGCAAAGGTGTGGCGTCATTCTTTAGTACCCAAGTGATGACCATGCGCTAGTGTGCGCATGGTTTGCTAAATAATTTTGACATGAGGGGGCGACATACCTATGATGTCGCGCACTATGACAGAGGCTCCGCTTCCCAAGCGCATCGATGCTTTTAAGTTAGTTGAGGTAAATCAACAGCTTAAAGGAAAAATCGAAAGTAATAAGCTAACCCGGCTGGTAGATTCTACCCGCTCACTCGATGACTATATTGAGTGCGAAGTTGAATTTGGTCGGGATGAAGAACGCTTTCGGGTTTTATCCGGTAAGTGTAGCGCAGGGGTGGTAATGGAGTGTCAGCGCTGTCTGGGGGATGTACGGATCGGTATCTCTGCTGAGTTTCGACTGGGTCTGGTCTTCAATGATGACCAGGCGAAGGCGCTTCCTAAGCGTCTGGAACCTGTCGAACTTGATGAAGAAGGCCGACTGTACCTTTGGGATGTTATCGAAGATGAGCTTCTGCTCAACTTGCCGGATTTTCCAATGCACCCTCAGGACGAGTGTCAGGCACTCAAAATAGAGCCACAAGAAGACATTGCCGCAGAGGAACCACAACGGTCGAATCCGTTTGACGTCCTTGCGCAGCTTAAACAGAAATAGCGATTAACCAGGAGCCCTACCATGGCGGTTCAGAAAAACAAAGTAACCCGTTCTAAGCGCGGTATGCGTCGTTCACACGATGCTGTTGATACCAACACCATCGCTCTGTCTACCGACGCTACTACTGGCGAAACTCATCGTCGTCACCACGTGAGTGCTGACGGTTTCTACCGTGGCAAAAAAGTCGTGGAGACTGGCAGCAACTGATTCTATGGTAACCATAGCGGTTGATGCGATGGGCGGGGACTTAGGTCCCCGCGTTGCGTTCAGGGCATGTCGGGCCCTGATGAAAAATGATCCCGACGTCGAAGTAATCTTGCCTCTCGAAGAATCTCTGCACGCTTCTGCTCGTAAAATTCTTGGCAAATACCAGCCTCGTGCACGACTTGTTGTATGCGGGGGGCATGTGCGCATGGAGGATAGCCCTCGCCAGGCCCTCAAAGAACGCGCAGATTCCAGTATGTCTGTTTGCCTGAAACTTCATGCGTCAGGCGACGCCGATGGCGTTTTGTCGATAGGTAACACTGGTGCGTTATTGGTGCTTGCCCGCAAGCATCTCGGGGCTCTTCATGGTGTGGATCGCCCGGCTCTTGCCACTCAGCTGCCAACCAAGGGGCGTCCATTATTGATGATGGATCTGGGCGCCAATATCTGCATGACATCTGAACAGCTGCTTCAGCTCGGCTTTCTGGCGACAGCCTGGTATCGCGCAGGTGGTAATGAGCAGCCCAGGCTTGCCCTGCTTAATATCGGCACGGAACCGGGAAAGGGAACCGATACCATCAAAGCCGCGGGTGCTCTATTTGATGAGCAGTTGGGTTCTCTCTATGCGGGCTTTCGCGAGGGAGATCGTCTGTTTGATGGTGATCTCGATGCAGTTATCTGCGATGGCTATTCCGGTAATATTACCCTGAAAACGACAGAAGGGTTGATTGAGTGGCTCCTTGATATGATGGGCTCTGAGTTGCGAAGTTCGCTCGCTTTGCGGTGGTTCTATCCTCTGTGGAAGGCAACCATGAGACGAATCGACCGGCAGGTTTCGCCAGCTCGTCATGGCGGCGCTATGCTTCTGGGGATTGCAGGGAACGTTGCAAAGACGCATGGAAAGTCTGACGAGCGCGCGTTTCGCTACGCCCTGGAATACATGGTTCGTCAGCTAAGAACGCGTGATTACCAGTCTATGGAAGCTGAGTTTTTAAAAATCACTTGCTGAAGCCCGGTTTTGAACCCTGAAGTCAGGCCAACTGGTGAGTTTCAGGCAATAATCCTGTGCATTTAATGCGGTTTATTGTCACAATACGCAGCTATATTCTGGTGCGACCAGAACGATCGAAGAAAATAACGATAAGGTTTTGCAATGACCGACGTGATTGCGTTTTTCCCGGGGCAGGGTGCTCAACAGGTGGGCATGCTGTCTGATATCTCGAAACAGTATTCTGAAGTCAGTGGGACATTCGCTGAAGCCTCTGATGCCCTGGGCATCGATCTCTGGAAGATGGTCACCGAAGGGCCAGATTCCACATTAAACCAGACCTTTAATACACAGCCTGCATTGCTTGCTGCCAGCACTGCTGTATGGCGTGTCGTCAGCCAACACAGTCCCGCGCTTAATGTTACTGCGGGTGCTGGGCATTCTCTTGGTGAATACTCGGCACTGGTCGCAGCAGATGCGATTGATTTCGCAGACGCTGTCCGCCTGGTTCGACGTCGTGGCGAACTCATGGAGGCTGCTGTTCCTGCTGGGCAGGGGGGCATGGCTGCCGTTCTGGGCCTTAACGACGAACAGATCGTTGAAGTGTGTGAGGCTGCGTCTCAGGCAGGTGTTGTAGAGCCGGCAAACTTTAATGCGCCGGGTCAGATTGTTATCGCCGGCGAGCAGGCGGGTATTGAAAAAGCCATAGAACTGGCGAAAGAAGCGGGCGCGAAACGTGCGCTGCCTCTTGCTGTGAGTGGACCATTCCATTCGAGTCTGATGAAGGCGGCGGCGGAGATATTCGCAGCAGATCTCGACGGGGTTCAATGGAGAGCACCTAAATTCCCGGTTTACCATAATGTGGGTAATGCTCCAGCCACGCTGGAGGAAATACCTCAGCGTTTGCTTCAGCAATTGTATAGTCCTGTGAATTGGACAGGCGCCGTTCCTGCTGTTCGTCATCATGCGGAGCTTGCGGTTGAATTCGGCCCAGGAAAAGTGATCGCTGGGCTGAATAAGCGTATTGATAAGAGTCTGCCGGTAGCTGGTACGGGCGATCTTGCAGGCCTGGAGGCAAGCATGTCTAAAATTCAGGGGGCCGAATAATGTCAGAGAAGAAGCTGGCCCTCGTTACGGGTGCTTCCCGTGGGATTGGATTTGCGATCGCAGAGCGTTTGGTTGCAGACGGATACCGTGTTGTCGGGACGGCAACCAGTGAGTCTGGCGCTGAAGCCCTGCAGGCTAAATTGCGAGTGCATGGCGACGAGCACTCGGCGGCGGTGTTGAATATTGCTGATAGTGAACAGACTAACGCAGCAATGAAATCGCTACTTTCTGAGTATGGTACGCCTTTGGTTGTAGTGAATAACGCTGGCATTACACGCGATAATCTATTTTTGCGTCTCAGTGAAGACGATTGGGATGCGGTAGTTAATACCAACCTTTCAGGGGTTTTCCGGGTGTGCAAGGCGTTAGCAAAGGCCATGCTCAAGCAAAAGGCCGGGAGCATCATTAACATCAGCTCAATTATTGGCACAACAGGCAATGGCGGTCAGGCTAATTATGCTGCTGCCAAGGCAGGGCTGGAAGGCTTCAGTCGCTCGCTTGCTCAGGAAATCGCCAGTCGCAATATCACCGTCAACTGTGTGGCGCCTGGATTTATTCAAACTGACATGACAGATGTCTTGCCTGAAACGCAAAAAGAGGCCATCCTAGCGTCCATTCCGGGTAAGCGCTTCGGTCATGTTGATGATATCGCAGGTGCGGTTGCCTTCTTGGCAAGCGACGATGCCAGATATATTACCGGCCAGACCATTCATGTGAATGGCGGTATGAACATGGGTTAAGGTCTCGCTGACCTTCTGGAAAATTTAACAAGTCAGGAATATAGCAATGAGTAACATTGAAGAACGCGTAAAGAAAATCGTCTGTGAACAGCTGGGTGTTAAGGAAGAAGAAGTAAAAGCTTCATCTTCTTTTGTTGATGATCTGGGTGCAGACTCTCTCGACACTGTAGAGCTGGTTATGGCTCTGGAAGAAGAATTCGAGACTGAGATTCCAGACGAGCAGGCTGAGAAGCTGACTACCGTTCAGGAAGCTATCGACTACATCGTTGCTAACCTGTAAGGGTTAGTAGCGATAGGAAAAAGCCGCGCAGCCGTCGCGGCTTTTTTGTGCCCTGCGGCAACCACCGTATGAGCGGGGTTCTGTCCCGACACTGAAATGCTGCAGGGTATATTCATTCTGGGCGGGTGACTGAATATGAAAACCAAACGCGTAGTGATTACGGGGCTGGGCACGGTGAATCCGTGCGGCTTGAATGCTCCGGATACCTGGAAAGCGATTCTTGCAGGTGAAAGTGGGATAGGTCCTATAACGGGATTTGATACCATAGGTTATTCCGTTGACTTCGGTGGTGAAGTTAAAGGTTTTTGTGCGGATGATGTACTATCTGCAAAAGAATCGCGCAAACTTGACCCGTTTATTCAATACGCGCTGGTCGCCGCAGATGAGGCGCTTAATGATGCAGGGCTCGGAGAGACGTACGATCCGGTTCGCTGCGGTGTTGCGGTGGGTTCTGGTATTGGCGGCATATCGACGATAGAAACAAACGTCGATACGCTCAATAACAGTGGGCCACGGCGGGTATCTCCTTTCCTTGTGCCTGGTTCGGTTGTCAATATGGCTGCTGGTAACATAGCAATCCGACACGGCTTCAAAGGCCCTAACTTCTCAATTGCCACCGCATGTACCACCGGTACACACAATATCGGTTTCGCTGCACGAACCATTGCCTTCGGCGATGCAGATCTGATGGTCGCTGGCGGGGCTGAGATGGCGTGTTCGCCATTGGGGATTTCTGGCTTTGCCGCTGCTCGTGCATTGAGCACGCGTACAGATAGTCCACAGGGGGCAAGTCGCCCCTGGGACGTTTACCGTGATGGGTTTGTTCTTAGTAGTGGCGCTGCTGTTCTTGTTCTCGAGTCTCTTGAGCATGCTCAGGCGAGGGGGGCAAAGATCTACGCAGAGCTCTCAGGGTTTGGCATGAGTGATGATGCTTATCACGTGACCTCACCACCTGAGAACGGCGAGGGGGCGGCGCTTTCGATGGCCAATGCTCTTCACAATGCTGACTTAACGCCCGACAATATTGGCTACATTAATGCTCACGGCACGTCGACCCTTGCGGGCGATCTCGCTGAAATTAATGCGATAAAATCCGCCTTCGGTAAGGCGGCCAACAGTGTCGCGATCTCCTCGACTAAGTCGATGACTGGCCATCTGATTGGTGCTGCTGGTTCGCTCGAAGCTCTCATCTCAGTCCTTGCTCTGTGTGACCAGAAGGCTCCGGGGACTTTAAACCTGACAACGCCGTCCCCTGGTTGTGATCTCGACTTGATCGGCCCAGTTTCAAGGGATATGCCGCTGGAGCATGTAATGAGCAACTCCTTTGGCTTTGGTGGGACTAATGCCACGCTGATTTTTAGCCGGATATCTCAATGAAGTTTAACTATCAGGCCGGAAATGGCTGGCAGTCTGATGCGCAGGAGTTTGATGACAGAGGGCAGCAGTTCGGTGATGGGCTCTTTGAAACGGTCCGTCTTGATGGTCGCGGTGTTGCACCTCTCTGGCAAATGCATGTCGAGCGCCTGGCACTGGGGCTGAAAGCGCTCCGCTTCAGTGACGTCGCGGTTGAATTCGTTTTGCACGCGATTGATTCGATGGCGCATCCAGTCGGTATGACAGCGTGCAAGCTTCTGGTAACGAGAGGCGTTGGTCCACGAGGATACGGATTCACTCCAGATCTCATGCCGTTGGTAACGGTGCGCTATTTCAATGCACCGGCGTTTTCAATATCCCCTTACGCTGCTGGTACGAGCGATATTGTGTTATCGACTCAGCCATTGCTCGCTGGGCATAAACACCTGAACCGACTTGAGCAGGTACTTGCCCGCGACAGCTTCGATGTCGAGTGGGATGAATGCATCATGCTCGATAGTAGCGGGATCGTGATTGAGGGGTGCATGAGCAATGTTTTTGTTAAACTGGACGGCCGTTGGCTAACCCCGGAAATAACCTCGTCGGGGATTAATGGAGTAGTACGACGCTGGTTGCTGGATACGAACCCCGAAATCAACGTACAAAACTTTGGTCTGCCCGAGCTTAACAGCGCTCAAGGGCTGATTTTTACAAATAGTCTTGTTGGAATTCGCTCCTGTCACATCTTTGATGGCCAGACTCTGGATGTGGCACCAGAAGCAAAGCGATGGCAGCTTGCCTATCAGGAAATGTTTGAATGATGCTTAAGCGACTCTTGCTCGCAATGATAGCTCTGCTTGTATTGGCAGGGCTTATTCTCGGCTCCGTAGGGTACTGGTGGCTGAGTCAGAAAAACCTTAATCAAACGTCTGTCGTTGTCGTGATCGAGAAGGGACAGTCGCTGAACAGCATGGCGCAGCAGTGGGAAGATCAGGGGTGGCTTCGTTCGGCTCTTCGCCTGAAAGTTGCTGCGAGACTGACTGGCGGGGCGCGTGATGTTCGTGCCGGTGAATTTATTATTCCACCGGGGCTCAGCAGCCTCACGATATTGCCGTACCTGGCGGAAGCTCAGACCAGAACGTATCGGGTTTCCTTAATTGAAGGACGCAGGCTGTCTGCCGCTCTCGAAGCGTTGAGTCAGGCTGAGTATCTTCAACAAGACCTCGGAGCCCTTACCGTCGAGCGTGTATCCGACTATCTTGGTCTTACAGTTCATGCTGAAGCACAGCTTTACCCGGACACCTATGTTTATCACCGCAACCAGCCCGTCTCTGAAATCATCACTCAGGCGCACGAAAGACTGAACAGGGTGCTTAAAGAGGAGTGGCAGGCGCGCGATGCTAATCTGCCTTATACCTCGCCGTATGAAGCGCTGGTCATGGCGTCTATTATCGAGAAAGAAACGGGTGTCGCCAGTGAACGTCCGGTTATCGCCGGTGTTTTTGTGCGCCGCTTACAAAAGAATATGAGGTTAGAAACAGACCCAACCGTCATCTACGGCCTGGGTGAGTCTTTCGATGGCAATCTCACGCGAGCGCACCTGCGTGATCGCAGTAATCCATATAACACCTATCGCAACAAAGGACTGCCTCCGGGGCCTATCGCGCTGGCTGGCCGAGAAGCTATTCGCGCGGCGTTGAACCCTGCAGAAGGTACCGAGCTATTCTTCGTCGCGCGGGGGGATGGTAGCCATTATTTTTCTTCCACTCTGGAAGAGCACAATAAGGCAGTGCGACGCTACCAACTATCGCGACGGAGCGACTACCGCTCAGCGCCAAAAGCAGAGCAAAGCAGCGGGGAGACTGACTGATGCTAACTACTTCCGGTCGTTTTATTACGTTTGAAGGTGGTGAAGGTGTTGGTAAGTCGACCAATATTCAGGCGGTTGCAAGGCACCTCGAATCGCAGGGAATCTCTGTGGTGGTGACTCGCGAACCGGGCGGAACCCCGATCGCTGAAAAAATCCGTAACGATCTTCTGAAGGCGCATCACGAAGAACCTATGTCTGATA
Source organism: Thalassolituus sp. UBA3500 (assembly GCF_002377545.1). Taxonomy (NCBI): domain Bacteria; kingdom Pseudomonadati; phylum Pseudomonadota; class Gammaproteobacteria; order Oceanospirillales; family Oceanospirillaceae; genus Thalassolituus; species Thalassolituus sp. UBA3500. The sequence goes on from NZ_DFQB01000029.1 coordinate 20,579, forward strand.
TGACAGAGTTACTCCTGATGTTTGCGG
>NZ_DFQB01000029.1:20901-23250 GCF_002377545.1 Thalassolituus sp. UBA3500
GTTACTCCTGATGTTTGCGGCACGTGCTCAGCACGTCGATGCCGTCATCCGGCCTGCACTGGAGCGCGGTGACTGGGTCCTGTGTGACCGCTTCACCGATTCTACTATCGCCTACCAAGGCTATGGGCGAGGTCTTTCTCTCGATAATATCGAGCAGCTTAAAGCGCTTGCGCAAGGCGGTGTTGAACCACACCTGACGTTGCTACTAGATGCGCCAGTGGCGATTGGCATGGGGCGTGCGCGAGCCCGGGCTGAGGATCTGGCAGAAGAGACTGATCGTATTGAGGCTGAAGCCATGTCATTTTTCGAAAAGGTCCGGCTGGGGTTCCTGGCACTGGCCGAGCGTTATTCGAGATTTCGGGTCATTGATGCGACCGCTCCGCTTGAACAAGTGACTGAGCAAGTCCTGAAAGTGGTTGCAGGCGAGTTAGAAGACAAAAAACAACAGGTGGAATCCTGATGTCTCTTTATCCCTGGCAGGTGGATGCCTGGAGTTCTCTTGTACGTCGCCACCGCACTGCTGGCCTGCCACACGCGCTGCTGATAACAGGCAGTGCAGGCATCGGTAAGCATGAGTTATCACTGAATGTCGCGCGTTGGTTGTTGTGTCAGAATCCTGCGGACGAGGCGTGCGGGCAGTGCCACAGTTGTCAGCTTTGGGCGGCGGGCAGTCACCCCGATTTTATGCTTTGCCAGCCGGAAGAAAACTCAAAGCAGATTCGTATCGACAATGTTCGCAAAGTGAATGAGCTGATTTTTCAAACGCCTCAGATCAGTCAGTGTCAGGTCGTCATTCTTCGCCCTGCGGAGGTTATGAACGTAAATGCGGCCAACGCATTGCTTAAGACCCTGGAAGAGCCCCCGGGTGAAAGCTTTATCCTACTTGAAACAGAGCGCTTTGGTTCTGTTCTCCCTACCATTCGCAGCCGCTGCCAGCGTATCAATCTGGCCCTGCCATCTTATGATGCATCGAAAGACTGGCTGCAGGATCAGGGGGTAGGCTCAGCTGATGCCGACATGGCACTGGCGAGAAATGGCGGTGCTCCTGTCGCTGCCATGAATTGGCTGAGCAGCGGTGTCGCGACGGTTCAGGAAAAATGGGTCTCGGAATTACAACAATGGACTACGTCGTCTTTGCCTCTCGATAAAATTGCCTCGTCCTGGAGTAAGCTGGAGTTCCAGACGGTTATACAATGGTTTTACCAGTGGTCTTGCGATGTCCTGAAAGCGGCGTGTGGTGCGGAGGCAAAACATCTTCAGTTTGCAGGGCCAGTCACAGAACTTATGGACGCTTATGTTGTGAAGCGGGAAATGCTGGTAACCTTTCAGAAAAAATTACAACAAATACTCGGTCAGCTGATGTCAGGTGCTTCCCACCATAACAAAACGCTGACCCTGGAAACCTTGTTGCTCGAGTGGCAGGCGTTGACTGAAGCAAAAGCGGGAGTAATTGCATGAACCCAGGCGGTCGGAATGGCATCCTGTCATTAACCATCAAAGATAAATCAGTCCTGTATGCTGCCTATATGCCGTTTATTAAAAACGGTGGGCTCTTCATTCCAACAAGTAAACAGTATCAGTTGGGAGACGAAGTCTTCATGCTGCTGAAGTTGATGGATGAGCCTGAGAAGATCCCTGTTGCCGGTAAAGTCGTTTGGGTAACGCCCAAGGGGGCGCAAGGCAATAAAGTTGCAGGCGTCGGCGTCCAGTTCAATGATGAAGATGATATTGCCCGCAACAAGATAGAAACCTACCTTGCTGGCGCAATTAAATCAGACCGTATGACGCATACTATGTAGTGTCTGGGGCTTGTCTGGAAAGTTTAATTACCAAAGACACTCTTCCGCAGCGATGCTGACCGCTTGCTGCAGGCGATAGAGAGGCGTATGGAAGTGAGGCGAAAAGCGGATTCCTCCACCGCGGTGCATACAGATAACTCCTTTACTCATTAATGCTTGCCACACTTCTTTGGGCGATCGTCCGTTCGTCCCGAATGTCACAATTCCAGAGCGCCCTCTGCTGTGAGCTGGTGTGATGATTTCAGCTCCAGCATCAGATAACAGACCACATAACGAATCCGCTTTGCTCAGAACTGCTGCCTCAACGTTTTCTATGCCTGTATTCAGAAGAAGACTGGTGCTCGCATGGAGTGCATGTGCAGCCAGAAGGTTGGGGCTCCCACACTCAAAACGCATTGCTGTATCGGCGACCTCCCAGCTGGCCTGGTTGTAGTCACCGGCGTGCTTGATCATGTGCCAGCCATACTCATTGAGTGACAGATCGTTCATTCGCTCTTCCCGGACATAGAAAAAGCCCAGCCCTTCAGGGCCCAGCAGCCACTTGTGACCA
>NZ_DFQB01000029.1:23545-23706 GCF_002377545.1 Thalassolituus sp. UBA3500
GCCCAGCAGCCACTTGTGACCATCTGCCATGGCAAAGTCGCACTGTATTTCTTCGACATCAAACCTGAGAGCACCGACGGCCTGGATCGCATCGACACAGAACAGAACTCCCGCTGCTTTGCAGGCCTCGCCAATTTTGGACCAGCGGGGGCATTTGAACG
>NZ_DFQB01000029.1:24010-24241 GCF_002377545.1 Thalassolituus sp. UBA3500
TTGAACGAAAACCTACGGTTTTGACTCCCAGGCCCTCCGCGTAACCGTAGGTTTCCGAATAATCACCCCTTCCCCTCATCTTCAATAAAGTACGTACCATTGGGCAACACATGCTTATAGGGCAATAACGAGATATGGGATAAGGTCTTGTCGTCGATATCCTCCCCCTGCTGCCGGAGCTGCTCAACCACGTCATTTATCTTGATCGTGTTCCAGTACAGAATGGCATTG
>NZ_DFQB01000055.1:0-115642 GCF_002377545.1 Thalassolituus sp. UBA3500
TTGAAATCTTATGTCTCCACAACACCTCAGTAAGCACCCACACGAAATTGTCTGAACAATTTGTTAAAGAACTTTGCTTCGTGTTTCACTCGAAGCGGGCTGCGCATTCTAAAGAGTTAATCTTCAATGTCAACCTCTTTTTTCTGACTGGTCCGAAGTGATCCGTTCCGTTCAGAGCGGGGCGCATTATATAGCGATTAAAATCACTGTCAACCCCTTGTTTTTCCTTTGTTTTTTCCGCTTCTTAAAGAAGCCGTCTCAACTCAGGAGCGGCGCATTATAGAGATCTCATCTGCGCCGTCAACAGTCTTTCTGAATTATTTTTCAAGTTCGAACAAATGATGCTTTTTCTTGCCCATGCGAACCATAAAGAAACGACCGTACATCGCATGATCAGGGGCAAATATCTCTTCACCTTTCATCAGGTCAGCCATACCGTACGCGTTACCATTGATGATCACAGCATTACGACCAAGCGCATCCTTAACTTGCTTGCCCTGGCCCATGCCAGCCTCAGACAGTATTGCAGTAAGAGGTTTGTCCGCGAGTCCTGTAGTGTCGAGCGCACTTGATGGAAGTCCGTCCTGCTTAATCTGCTCCAGTTCATTCTCAGCCAACTGTGTAAGGTCACCTGAAAATAGCGCCTCGGTGATACGGCGAGCGGAATCAAGAGCTTCTTGCCCATGAACCATACGAGTCACTTCTTCCGCCAGAACAGGCTGTGCAGTCTTCCGGCCCTCGATGGTAGCGTCATGAGCTTCAATCTCTGCGATCTTTTCGACAGGCAGGAAGGTGAAATAACGAAGGAACTTATAGACATCCGCGTCCGCAGTGTTCATCCAGAACTGGTAAAAAGCATATGGCGACGTCTTGGATGGATCTAACCACACGGCACCAGACTCTGTCTTGCCGAATTTAGTGCCATCAGATTTGGTCACCAACGGAACGGTCAGGCCAAATGTCTGAGCGCCATTCTGGCGACGGGACAGATCGATACCACCGACAATATTGCCCCACTGGTCTGAACCACCTATTTGCAAAGTACAGTCGTAACGACGATTCAGTTCGGCAAAGTCCATTCCCTGAAGCAGAGCGTACGAGAACTCGGTAAAGGAGATCCCAGCACCTTCACGATTCAGGCGTTGCTGCACCGACTCTTTATTAATCATGGCATTAACAGAGAAGTGCTTGCCGACATCACGCAGGAAGTCGAGAACATTCATTTCTCCAGCCCAGTCGAGGTTATTTACAACAACGGCTGGGTTTTCAACACCTTCGAAGGCGATAAACTGGCTGACCTGACCGCGAATCTTATCGGCCCAGCCTGCGACAATGTCAGCCGTATTAAGCTGTCGCTCGGCGGCTTTAAAACTTGGATCACCGATCAATCCTGTCGCGCCACCTACCAATGCGATTGGCTTATGTCCGGCATCCTGAAAGCGACGCAGAACCAGCAAAGGCACCAGGTGCCCGAGGTGAAGACTGTCTGCGGTTGGGTCGAAGCCGCAATAAAGAACGCGAGGACCGCCGTTGAGGTGTTCATTGAATTCGTCTTCAGCGGTGATCTGATTCAGCAGACCACGCTCTTTCAGGTCAGCAATAAGTGCGGCTGTCATGGGAGCTATCTTCACATTTCGGTTGTCGGAAAGGGAGCTGAACATACCTGATCAAGGTGCAAAATCAAGTTCACCGGGTAAAATGCCCAGTGATTGTTTACACTTTCCTGCGAAATGCATACGAGGATTCGATAATAAGATGGCTCTGCCCGGGCAACTACAGTATTTCCCGTTACGTCACCTTATCGGTGCCGGGCTCGGTATTCTGCTGCTACTCATTCTGGTTCTTCTCCCGGATTCCGGCGAGTCAACCAAGCAACAGACCTTTGTGATTGACCTTCCTGAGGTCTCGGAACCCGACATTCCCCCGCCGGAGCCTGAACCCGACTGGGAGGAGACAACAGTAAAGAGTGGTGACAGCCTCTCAGTTCTGTTTGATCGGGAGAGTCTCAGTGCTGTCGATGTCATCGATATCGCGAAGGCTGTTCCGAGAGATGTGATCAACCTCAAAGTTGGTCAGACCGTGCGCTGGGTACGGACAGCTGGTAATAAAATTTCACAGCTGGAGATTATTCTCTCGCCCCTGGCGCGGCACTCTCTTGCACGCAAAGACGACGGCACGCTGTCTTATGAGCTGATTGAAAGGACAGCAGATTATATCCCTCGCTTTGCCTCGGCCACGATCGATAATTCTCTGTATTACGACGGATCACAAGCCGGTGTTCCTGACCAGATACTGTACCAACTCGCTGCCATTTTCGGTTGGGATATCGACTTTGCACTGGATATCCGCAAAGGCGATTCTTTCAGCATCATCTTCGAAGAAGTGCAGCTCGATGGCGAACAGATCGGCTACGGTGACATCCTGATTGCTCAGTTCAACAACCGAGACCGGGAATTAACTGCCGTCCGCTACGTCGACAGCCAGGGGCAGGCTAACTACTATACTCCGGAAGGCACGAGTATGCGTAAGGCCTTCCTGCGCAACCCGATCGACTACTTCCGCATCAGCTCACGCTTCAATCCCAACCGTAAGCATCCGATTCTGAACACCATCCGCGCACACCGTGGAACCGACTATGCTGCACCGACGGGTACCCCGATCAAAGCTGCAGGCGACGGCAAGGTAACCTTCGCCAGCCGCAATGGCGGTTATGGCAACGTTGTTGTCATACAACACGGCCAGCGCTATCAGACCAAGTATGCTCACATGAGCAAGTTCGGGCGTGGCGTGCGGGTGGGCCGCTACGTTAAGCAGGGGCAGATCATTGGTTACGTAGGTACGACCGGTGCCTCCACCGGCCCCCATCTTCATTACGAGTTCCTTGTCGACGGCGTCCACAGAGATTCATTGCGGGTAAAACTGCCTAAAGCAGAGTCCATAAAATCTTCTGAAAAAGCGGCCTTCCTGAAAGAGTCGGAAAAGCTAACGAGCTGGTTAACAGACTTCAGTGCTTCTTCAGGCCCGGACGGAGAATTTCAATGACGTTATGTATCGGGCTGATGTCGGGTACAAGTGCCGACGGAATGGATGCTTGTCTGGTTGATATCACGCCTGAAAAGGTAACCATGATTGATGCGTTATGCATTGATTATCCGGATGAAGTATCAGACTTCTTCAAGGCATTAGCGGTCAGCGAAACGCTCAGTGCTGAATTGATCATGGATGCCGACCGATTAATTGCGCAGTACGGTGTCCAGGCCGTGGTTTCTCTGCTGGAGAAGAACGAACTTTCAGCCAGAGATATTAGCCTTATCGGTAGCCATGGGCACACCCTGCGGCACCGACCTCAGCCGGATGGTTTCAGTTGGCAGATCGGCGATCCGTCATGGCTGGCCGAGTACACAGGCATCACTTGTGTCGCTGACTTCCGACGCAGAGATATTGCCGCTGGCGGTGAAGGCGCTCCTCTTGTACCGGCGTTTCATCAGGTTGCCATGCAGGCACATCAGCCGTGCGCGGTTCTCAATATCGGCGGCATCGCCAACCTCACCCTGATCAATGCCGATCAGGATAAGACTCTCGGTTTTGATACCGGGCCGGGCAACGCGTTAATGGATGAGTACTGCCGCGTAATGACAGGTTGCAGCTGTGATGCTGGAGGCGCATCTGCTGCGCGAGGAGTGGTCATTACTGAACTGCTTGATGAGTGGCTGAAGCATCCGTATTTTGCAGAAGTGCCGCCCAAGAGCACGGGACGTGAACTCTTCAATCTGCAGCAGCTTGCTATTCCTGCCCACTATTCCCCTGATGACGTTCTTGCCACCCTGGCGGAACTGACGGCCACCAGCATTGCCGATGCTATCAAGCGGTATGCGCCGGAGCTTAAAGAGCTCTACGTCTGTGGCGGCGGCCTGAAAAACAGCCACCTTATGGAACGCATTAAAGCCCACACAAGTGGGTTAAATGTTCAGTCGACAGAAGCGGTGGGCATACACCCGGATTGGATGGAGGCGATGGCCTTCGCCTGGCTCGGCTGGCGAACCGTCAACCACCTGAGTGGTAACCTGCCTGCGGTTACCGGTGCTCAGGGTGAGAGAATTCTCGGTGGAATTTACCCGGGGAGTACGGGCAACGGCTATCAGAAGTAGGCATAGCCCGCACTCTCAAGACGCTTACTTTCCTGATCAGCGGATGAAACGCCTTCGATAAAGGGCGGCAAGTCAGTGAGTTCAATACCTCTTTGCCCCGTCCAGTGGCGGCACACTTTCACATCGATGATATTAAATGCATCAAGGCGCGCGGCAAGATCTACGAGCGCCTTGTTGTCTCGATAATTGTCACGCTTGAACAACTCAATCTCATCCCCCGAGAGAACCAGCATCACTGGCTCGCGAGTGCGGTAAACATCCTGACCCGAAGCAATTTTCTCGGCACGCTGTAGCAGCGCAAGCATTTCATCCGCTGAGTGCTCCTGTATGCGGGCCTGAAACAGTGCAGGAATATCTTCAGCGGAGGCAGGAATGATTTCAGCCGTTACTTCACCTTCCTGAATGGCCTCTACCGGGGCAACCTCTGAGCTGGCGTCAGCTGTTGATGATGTGTTCTGTTCGTCCTGATTGCCATGGGCGAATAAAGAGCATGATACGAGTAAAGCAGTTAGTACAATTCGCATGGGAACCTCCCTGATGCGCATCAAGTCAGATTGCGAATGACGAACCACAACCACAAGTAGAAGAGGCACCGGGGTTAGAAACAGCAAACCGGGACCCTTCCAGACCTTCTTTATAATCCAACACGGAGCCGACGAGGTAACCGTAGCTAAGTGAGTCTACAAGCACCCGCACGCCTTGGTGGCCGATAAGAGCATCATCTTCCGCTTGCTCATCGTCAAAAGTAAATCCGTACTGGAAGCCGGAACAGCCACCACCTGTTACAAACACTCTGAGACACAGCTCATCGTCACCCTCATCTTCGAGAAGGTCACGGATTTTTTCTTCTGCCGCCTGCGTCAGTTCGATTGGAGCGGCCTGCTGAACTGCTGTCATAGTTACCTTGGGAAAGATGTTTTGGATAAGTCTTGTAGGATTATCTGCTTAACCCAGTGAATTAGTCAACTTTTGCCATTTCTGGTTGAGTCACGCCAGTGCCAGCCTTCGCTGATGCCGACCCATGAATCAATTGCCCGTTTACCTGAGCACCCAATACCATCTCCATTGATGCATAGTGGACATCCCCTGTTATGCGGGCTTTTTTCGCTAATTCAATGTAGTCGTAGGCATGGATATCACCATGTACCTCACCATTGATGATGACATTTGGGGCTGTAATCCGCCCTTCCACACGCCCTTTGTCACTGATACGCACAGAGGCTTTAGAACCCGGCTCAGCGATCAGATTGCCTTTCAGGACACCATCGATCTGGATGGCACCTTTAACGGTAACGTCGCCGCGGATTTCAGTGCGAGCCGAGATTACGGTATCAAAATCTATATGGTTATTAGTCTTAGCACTGAACATCAGGCCTCTCCCTCGGAATTCCAGTTTCGGGTTTCTTCCACCCGTTGTGAGTTCTGCCCTCGCGATTGCATCACAACCTGCAGTTGCTGCGGAGTAAAGCCATCCGGTAGATTCAGTATTCCCTTCAGCTCCTGGAAATACCGGAAGCGGAACGGAATGCCCAACTCACTGATATTGTCATCCAGGTCCCGGAGGGCGATAACTTCCTGCTCACCAGATCGCAGGCCAATCACATTGACGGCTACTTCGCCCTGAACATAGTTAGTGTTATCGACTACCTGGGTCATCATGACGGCATAGCTGTACTGATTTGCACTGATCGCATCAAGGTCTATCCGGCTGATACGTAACCCCTTATCGGCACTTCCGGGGGCCATGATGCCTTTGTAAAACGCAACTTCCTGCTCAAGTACAGAAACCTGATCCTTAAGATCTTTTACAGTATCCCGAAATCCATCAGCGGCCTGACGATCAACTTCACCGCCCTTCTCTAATACGGCAACGCGCTGACTTAAATCTTCAATGGTTTTCTCACTGGTACGAAGACCGTCTTTCAGATAACCATTCTCTTCTTTTAACACTTTCATCTGTGTGTAGCTGTCGAAGTACCCATACAGGTACCCACCACCCGCAGTCACCAGAATCAGAATAGCGAGCCAGAAGGCCCGCCAGAAACGATATCCCTTTGCCCGGCGTACAATGACCAGTTCGTCCTGAACACTGCCTTCAACTACTGCCATGTTCTACCTCCAGAACCGATCATTAAGGCATCAGAGCAACGTGTTGCAGGCCCATGCTTTCTTCAAAGCCAAACATAATATTCATGCACTGAACGGCCTGCCCGGAAGATCCTTTGACCAGGTTATCAATCGCAGACAGGACAATGATCTGACCTGTGTCTTCGTGATAATGCAGGGCCAGACGGCAAACATTGCTGCCTTTAACACTTCTGGTCGCTGGCTGACTGCCCGCGGGAAGCACGTCAACAAAGGGTTCATTTGCGTAACGCTCTTCATACATTTTCTGCAACTCTTCAAGCTTCTGCCCCGGCACCTGAGCATAAAGGGTCGCAAGAATCCCGCGGATCATCGGGGCGAGGTGAGGTGTAAAAGTAATATTGACGTCTTTGCCACCCGCAGCCGCTTTCAGCTCCTGGCGTATTTCCGGAAGATGACGGTGTCCAGATGTGCCGTAGGCCATAAAGCTGTCGGCCGTCTCGGCAAACAGCGAGCCGACTTTCGCGCCTCGTCCGGCACCACTCACCCCTGTTTTGCAATCGGCAATCAGTAGCTGGTCTTCAATCAGTCCCTGCTCGATCAATGGAATCAGACCCAACTCGACCGACGTTGGGTAACAGCCGGGACAAGCAACAAGACGTGCTTTGCTAATGTCACTCCGATATACCTCAGGCAATCCATATACGGCTTCTGGGAGAATACCCGGTGCGCCATGTTCCTGGCCGTACCATTTTTCCCATGTAGGGACATCTTTCAAACGGAAGTCTGCAGACAAATCGACAACGCGGGCACCTGAGTTCAGCACGTCTTCTGCAAGAGCATGGGCAACACCATGAGGTGTAGCGAAGAACACCACATCACACTCACCCAGAGCATCAGCATCCGGCACTGTAAACTCAAGGTCGGTGTAACCGCGCAGATTAGGGTACATATCGTCGACTCGGACACCTTCTTCACTGCGTGATGTGATCACTTTCAGCTCAGTTTCTGGGTGGTGTACGAGAATACGTAACAGTTCTACACCGGTGTAACCGGTACCGCCAACGATGCCAACCTTAATCACAGACAATCTCCGTAGTGCTCTAGTAATGCTCTATGTGTTTTTGCGGCGGTAAATCCTGGTGAACATCACGAATCAGCGCCGCCGGGCAGCGGCGTCCGGGTGGGTTTCCAGCCGTGCCGCAAAGATGCGTATAATAGCTGGTATTCTGCACTCTTCACACCATAAGGCCAGAAAGGAACCGTCAATAGTGACCCCGTTACGCCAACTCTGGCAAAACATGATCACGCTGTCTGATAACCAGATTGGATTGGCTGGTCTTGCTCTGTTAACCGGACTTGTCAGTGCAGGCCTGATTACGCTTTTCCGCTTGGCTATAGAGCTGCCTCTTGTCGCATTCTTCCCTATTGGGTCGGCCGAAAACTTTGAGGGGATGTCCCAGGAAGCACGGTCTTTACTTCTGTTGGGCGGTGGCGCTCTTCTGATTCTTTTATTTTATTGGGTGCCACAAGACCGGCGAAGCATGGGAGTGACTCATGTTCTGTTACGGATGGAGCGTCATCAGGGTTACTTGCCTGCCAGAAATATTGTTCTGCAATGGATATCCGCCGTTATCGCACTGGTCAGCGGACACAGCGTAGGTCGCGAAGGCCCCGCTATTCATATAGGCGCAGGAACAGGGAGCCAGATAGGACAACACACCGAATTAGCCCACCACCGCTTACGAATTCTGGCCGCCGCCGGCGTAGCCAGCGCTATTTCTGCGTCATTCAACACACCGATGGCGGGCGTGATTTTCGCCATGGAAGTGGTATTGCTTGAATACAGCATCCGCGGTTTTATTCCTATTATTCTCGCGTCAGTCAGTGGTGCCATTGTCAGCCGTGCGGTTTTTGGTCACGAGACTGCGTTTGATGTCCCGGCACTGAATCTCACTTCATTGTGGGAAGTGCCGTACATCATGCTCTTGGGCGTCGTCGCCGGTCTGGTCGCTACCGGATACATTTACCTGGTTAAAATACTGCAGCGCCTCGGGCACTTGCCTCTGGTCATCCGCTGGGGAGGCTTAACCCTGGCGACACTGGCCATCAGTTGGTGGCTCCCGGAAATCCTTGGCATTGGTTACGACACAGTGAATGATGCGCTGAATGGCAAAGTGGTATTTACGACCTTACTGCTTTTACTTCTGGCGAAAATGTTCTTATCCAGTTGGGCAGCAGCCGTCAGTTTTCCCGCCGGTCTTATCGGCCCGGTACTCTTTATCGGTGCTGCGCTTGGTGGGTTGATGGGCCAGCTTTCTGTCTGGTTAGTGCCGGACTATCCATTGTCCATTGGCTTTTACACCATGCTGGGTATGGGCGCTATGATGGGTGCAGTACTCCGAGCCCCGCTGGCAGCGCTGGTTGCGCTGTTAGAGCTGACAGCGAACCCCAATATTATTATGCCGGGCATGCTCTCTGTCGTAATCGCCAGCCTGGTGGTCAGCGAGGTATTCCGTTTACCGTCCGTTTTTCAGGTACAGCTCGGGGGTAACGTTCAATACCAGACACCCAGCCCGGTTCGCCAGATGTTACGCAACACCTGGGTGGCTCAGGCCATGCAAAGCTCCGTCGTTGAGGTTCAACGCAAAGTCGGACGTGAAGCCGCTGGTTTTATTCTGCAGCGAGACCCGAGCTGGCTCCTGATCGCTGGCGAAGATACTCTGATAAGGCCTGCTGCCGTCGCAGAAGCGCTGGAAACAGACCCGGACGCAGAAACGATTGACCTTTTTACCATTCCGGCGGATCGCCAGGCGGCGGCACGTATTTCATTGAAAGCGAATCTGCAGGACGCCTTAGACCAGATGCAGTCACATCAATTACAATGGTTAATAGTGTATCGAGATGAGCGACGACATCAGTTTGCTGGTGTTGTATCGCGCGAAGACATCGAAAGCTATTACCAGTACCGTCCGGCACAAGGGGCCTGATTCATGACCTTCCTCTGGCTGAAAGCCTTTCACATCATTGCTGTCGTCACTTGGTTTGCAGCGATTTTTTACCTGCCGCGCCTGTTTGTTTATCACGCCGATGCGACAGACGAAATTTCACGAGAGCGCTTCAAAATCATGGAACGCAAGCTCTACCGGGGCATTATGACCCCATCCATGGTCGTGGTGATTGCACTCGGCCTCTGGATGTTATTCATGAACGCCGGCTTTTACTTCAGCCAGGGCTGGATGCACGCCAAACTGACGCTGGTCGCGCTACTCGTTGTTTACCACTTTTATTGTGGTCACCTGCTGAACGTATTCAAAGAAGACCGGAATACCCGAACCCATGTGTTTTATCGCTGGTTTAATGAAGTTCCGGTATTTATTCTGCTCGGCGTCGTTATTCTCGTCGTCGTCCGACCGTTTTAATTCCAAGGTATTTTTATGACTTATTCTATTTCTCAGTCAGAAGCGTTGTTTGAAGCTGCTCAGAAACACATCCCGGGCGGCGTTAATTCTCCGGTACGTGCATTTAAAGGTGTGGGCGGTACACCTATTTTCTTCGACCACGCGAAAGGCGCGTATGTATTCGATGCCGACAACAACCGATACATTGATTACGTCGGTAGCTGGGGACCAATGATTCTCGGGCATTCCGCCGACGAAATTCTGGACGCCGTGCGTGCGCGGATGGACAAAGGCCTTAGCTTTGGTGCGCCAACGCATATTGAAATCGAGATGGCGAACGAAGTCTGTAAACTGATCCCGTCAATGGATATGGTACGTATGGTTAACTCCGGTACTGAAGCGACCATGAGCGCCATCCGCCTTGCTCGCGGCTTTACCGGGCGCGACAAGCTGGTGAAATTTGAAGGTTGTTACCACGGGCACGCAGATTCACTGCTGGTAAAAGCGGGCTCCGGTATGCTGACTTTGGGCGTACCCACGTCCCCGGGTGTTCCTGCCAGTGTTGCTGAAAATACCATCACTCTCGATTACAACGACCTCGATAATGTCAAAGAATGCTTCGCCAGAATGGGCGACGAAATTGCCTGCGTTATCATCGAGCCAGTCGCTGGAAATATGAACTGCATTCCACCCTCAAAGTCCTTCCTTCAGGGCTTGCGCGAGCTTTGCACAGTGCACGGTATCGTACTTATCTTCGATGAGGTAATGAGTGGCTTCCGCGTATCTCTTGGGGGGGCGCAGCAATACTACGATATCACCCCAGACATGACCTGCCTGGGTAAAGTCATTGGTGGCGGTCTGCCCGTTGGTGCCTTTGGTGGCAAGCGCGAGATCATGGAATATCTGGCGCCGCTTGGCCCTGTGTATCAGGCGGGTACTCTGTCGGGCAACCCACTGGCGATGGCTGCGGGCCTGGCGATGCTGAAAGCTATCCAGAAGCCAGGGTTCTATGACCAGCTGACCGCGCGGGTAAATCAGATGCTGGACGGCTTTAAAGCAGCGGCAAATAAGCACGGTATTCCGTTCACCTCCACCAGCGCAGGCTCTATGTTTGGCCTGTTCTTCACAGAGCTAAACGAAATTAACGGCTTCCGTGATGTCGCAGACCACTGCGATGGCGAGCGTTTTAATAAATTCTTCCATGGCATGTTGAAGGAAGGTGTGTATCTTGCGCCGTCATCATTCGAAGCGGGCTTTATGTCCATTGCGCACACAGAGCAGGATATCGACGACACTATCGCGGCGGCTGACCGCGTAATGGCGACCCTGTGACAGGAAGCCTGCTTCTACTTCTGGTCTCTGCGCTCTTTTGCTGGAGCGCACGACCTTCATCTCAGAAAGAGTGGTCTGGTGAAAAGGCGGCTGATTTTGCAGCCGGCCTGATTATCGCGGTTGCTGCTGGCGGCGAAATATTCGGCGCCGCCACCGGCAATGATGCCGCTGAAACACTTCTGTATGGTCTGGCGTGGTACGCCGCGCTTCCACTGGTCGTTCTCGTGAGAACTATGCAAGCAGCCCAGGTAATGGGAGCAGGCGAATACTGTTACTGGGACAGGGTAATCTGGGGCCGGATTTTACTCGTTTTATGTGTTGTCTTTGAGCTGGCACGCCGCAGCGGTGTCGCGGAGTTTATCCCCGCAATCAGCGCTGTTATTGGCGCTGCCTCACTACTGGCCTGGTCACTCAAGCCTCGATTATTTATGGGACAGAAGTTTCTGGTGGCCTCTCTGTGGGGAATCGTAACCTTCACTTACCTCACTCATGGCTACGAACGTTTTTCTTACGAGAGACTCAGATCCAGTGTAGAACTGACCTACCTTGCGATTCCTCTGGTGATCCTGCTCTATCAAACAAGCCTTCATCATCGCCAGCAGGTTAAGAAGTAACCGCACAGACGTTGACCATACTTTGTACAACTCCCGTATAAGAAATCAGACCGAGTTATTGATAAACCGGTCGTTATTGCGGGTAGCAAGCCTCTGAACCTTGTCTACACTCAAAGCAGATACCAATATAAGGAATGTGGTTACTGCTATGAACCAACCCCCTGCAATAAAAAAATTCTATCAAGATGCGGACCGGTTTTTTCTGACACTGAGCGTTGCTTTACTCGCGCTCTCGTTCGCACTGGCCAGTTGGAACAACACCTGGGCGGAGGCGTTTCTGGTCGGCGTTCCTGCGGTTGCTGTACCTGCAATGATCAGCAAGGCCTTGCCAGGCCACCGCTTAACACGTATCTCATTTGCGGCCTCGCTGATGGTTTTTTCCGCTCTGCATATTCATCAGGCGCATGGCCTTATAGAAATGCACTTTGGTATCTTCGCGCTGCTTGCTGCACTCCTCTACTACCGCGACCATCTCACTATCATCACTGCAGCGGCCGTGATCGCCGTCCATCATCTGGTGTTCAACTACCTTCAGGAAATGGGTTCTGGGGTATACATCTTTGAGTACCACGCAGGTCTGGAGATTGTATTGTTACACGCCGCTTTCGTCGTTTTCGAAGCTGGCATACTTGTTTATCTATCCCGTAAAAGCTGGGCGGAGTTTCTTCAGAGTGTGGAGCTACTCAGCATTGGTGAGCATCTGCAGAAAGAAGGGCAGATTGACCTGTCTTATCAACTCGATAAACCTCAGTCTTCTTTTGGCCATACATTTAACACCTTCTTCTTTCAGGTCAATGAACTCGTCAATGAAGCACGAGAACTGTCATGCGAGATTTCGGGGATCAGCGATGACTTTGATAAATCATGCAAAACCGTCGAGATGGGATCAAGTAAGCAAAGCGACGAAACTGACCTGATTGCCTCTGCGACTCAGGAGATGACCAGCGCGATGGAGGAAATAAACCGGTTCTCAGATGAAGCAGCCGAATCTGCAACGTCTGCAACCGAAGTTTCTTCTGCCAGCGATAAAGAAATCCGCGCCGCAAGAACCAGTATCGAACGCCTGGAGCAAAATATTAAGACTGCGAATACGGTGATCGAAAACCTGGACTCAGAAAGTAACAATATCGGCTCTGTGTTATCTGTAATTCAGGGCATTGCAGAACAAACGAACCTCTTAGCACTGAATGCCGCAATTGAGGCTGCCCGTGCGGGTGAACAAGGGCGTGGCTTCGCTGTTGTTGCCGATGAAGTTCGCACCCTTGCGTCACGTACGCACGAGAGTACCGAAGAAATTCAACGAATGATTGAACAACTGCAGAAGGGCTCAAGTGAGGCAGTCAGCGCCATGGAAACATCACTCAGCGGTGTTGGCGAAAGCGTCAGCCAGATAGGGCATATTGATGAGCAACTGACGCTGATTAAATCAGCGGTAGAATCAATGAGTACGATGAATCAGCAAATTGCACAGGCTATCCGAGAGCAGAATCTGGCGGTCAACGAGGTCAATGGCAATATTATATCAATCCGTGAAATTGGAGATTCTAATCTTGCACTGGCACAGGCCTCGAAATCGAAAACGGGTGAGTTAGCCAATATGGCTGGTAAGCTCGCGAATTTACTGGCTAACTTTAAAACGCACTAAGAGCGCCCCGAAAATAATAAAAACGGCCACGAACCAGTGGCCGTTTTTTATAGCTGAAACTCCAGCTCGTACAAGAGATAACTCAGCATTTCATCATCTTCGTTAGCGAACACTCGCGCCCGTTCAAGCAGTTGACGTGCACGTGCACTGTCACCAGCGGCTGCATACGCTTTTGCCTGTCGATATAAAACGTAGGGGTTTCTGGGCTCAATCCGTCGCGCCTGATCAAGGTATGTCAGCGCGGCGCTCCAGTTGCCTGCCTGAGCAGCATCGTCTGCCTGACCAAACAGCATTTTTACCGCGGGATGATCAGTGCCATCCTGATACTGGCCGTAATCCTGAGAGGCCCCCTCTTGCGATGATGGCGTCGCACATGCAGCCAGAAAGCCAGCCACTGCAATCAAAACAATCGTTCGAACCATGAGCGAATCCCTTTACCGATACTTTGGACCCCTGACTCACAGGCAATCCTGTCTTGTGCCTGCCACGACGCGGGGAATGCATACACCTTACCAGAACAACCGTCTTCGAGTAATTGCCCTTGCGGGTTCACAGGGATCTCTATCAGACTTCTCGACGGAGCCAGCGGTTCCGTTCCCATTCTCCTGAACGATTCCTGCCAGATGGGTAATGCTCCGCTACTGCCTGTGAATGGCATTGGGGTATTGTCATCCATGCCCACCCAAATGACGCCCAAGTGACGATTATCAAATCCAGCGTACCAGGCATCCCGTTGCTCATCACTGGTACCTGTCTTGCCCGCGAGTGGCTGCGGCAGGTCATTGAGCCTCCGTGCGGTACCTTCGCGAACGACGGCCTTAAGACCTGACGTGAGCCATTCCATCGTCACCGGGTCATACACCTGCTGACCGCGGATTGCATAAGATGAAAGCATATCCCCTTCTGCAGTCGTGACCGCATCAATCGTTCGTAGCGGCATCAGAAAGCCTTCTGACGCTATGGTCTGATACATCTGAGTCATCTCGAATGGCGACAACGACATCGCACCCAGTAGCAGCGAAGGATATGGCGTAAGATCATCACGGATACCTAAGCGGACCAGTTCATCAACAACCTTCTCCAGCCCAACCGTCATGCCCAGACGAGCAGTTGCCTGATTCAGTGATCGCTGCAGAGTCTCCTGCATAGGCAGCATCCCGTGACTTTTTTTATCGTAGTTTTTCGGCTGCCAGAGACTGCCATCCTGCCCCTCTACTGTGACCGGGCTGTCGTCAACCAAAGTACCCCAGTGATAGTTACCGCTGCGCAAAGCCGCTAAGTAGACTGCTGGTTTAGCGAGAGAACCAACAGCCCTTTTCGCATTTAACGCCCGGTTAAAACCAAAGAAAGACGCGTCACGCCCACCGAGCAATGCGCGAATTTCGCCACCATCCACACTGGTGATCACCGCTGCCGTTTCCAGCTTGCCTTTCAGTCGCGGAGCACGTGTTTCTATTGACGAAAGATGCGCCTCCGCAGAGCTCTCAACCGCGCTCTGCACCCACGGATCGAGTGTTGTAAAAATCCTCAGTCCTTCTGATTGCAGATCCTGCAGACGATAATCCTGCTGTAACTGCTGCTTTGCGAGTTCGAGAAACGCGGGATACTCCCGCTGACCTGCTCGTTTCGGTGACGCGGTTAATAAAGGGCTGCGTTTAGCACGCAGGCTTTCTGCTTCGGTAATTACCTGATTTTCAGCCATCAGGCCAAGGATCAAATCCCGACGATCTTTCGAGCGTTGCGGATTGCGACGCGGGTTATAAAATGACGCCCCTTTCACCAACCCGACCAGAGTTGCGATTTCGGCGTTATCCAGTTCCCTCAAGGGTTTGCCAAAATAAAAACGCGACGCTAATCCGAAGCCATGAATACTGCGCCGCCCGGACTGCCCGAGATAAACTTCATTAATATACGCTTCAAGAATTTCTTCTTTGTCGTAGTGCAACTCCAACAGCAACGACATAAAGGCTTCCTGAACCTTACGGCTCAGTGATCGCTCATTGGTAAGAAAGAAATTTTTGACCAGCTGCTGAGTAAGCGTTGATCCGCCCTGCACCATGCGCCCGGCATTGACGTTGGCCACCATCGCCCGGGCAATGCCGGTTGGGGATATCCCCCAATGTTCAAAGAATCGCTTATCCTCGGTAATAATCAATGCGGCCACGAGCACTGGCGGGACATCTTCAAGGCGCACCAGTTCGCGGTCTTCATTATGAACAGGGAAAATGCCACCAATGTACTGAGGCTCAAGACGTACCAGAGCCTGTGCGCTTTGTTGGTCAGACACCTTTTCGACACGCTCTGACCTCAGTGTCACCTCAATAATCCGACTCGGCTCCGGACCATCCCAGAATGGAAACCCCCGGCGGTATATACGCCATGTATTCCCGACTCTCTGGTACGTACCCGGCCGATCAGCCGTCGCGCTTTGCCTGTAGTCCGACCACTGCAGCTCAGCCTGTAACTGCTCTGGCGACAGCAAAAGCCCTGGATACAGGGCGAGAGGACGAGCGTATACTTTTGCAGGTAACGCCCATTTTTTGCCATCAAAGGCTCTGCGCACTTCAGCATCGAGATAGATCAGCCAGGCAGCGAAGACCACCAGCAATACCGAAAACAAGCCAAACAGAGTCGCTTTCCAGCGGCGCGGCTTTGCTACTCCCGGATTCTCCGTGCCCTGTTTTCTCGGCGGCTTCCCTGTTTTTTTATCAGTTACTGATTTCTTAGGTACTGATTTCTTAGGTACTGATTTCTTAGGCATGGATTTCTTAGACGCTGCCTTTTCTTCGGTTGGCTTGTTGGTAGGTTTCCCTGACATCCGTTCAATAGCTCCGGCAAAACACTTGATAAAAATAGGTGGTCACAATTTTTGTAGGCAATAACAGAGGCTATATCGACCCCGCTGACAGTATCGGGTTCCCGAATGCGGGTGTCTATTTCTATAATCGCCCTGTTCCTATAGTCACTTCGGTGTACCCTTTTCACAGGTACACCTTTGCGGCTACAGTTAATTCAGGCTCCCGGCCAGACAATCAGTCAGATAACAACACAGGTTTATGCATATGCTCCCCTCCTCACTCCTACCTCACTGGCAAGCAACCGAGCCTCAGCTTGCATCTCTGGCAGAGCGAATGGGATGGCAATGGTCCGATTTTTTTACAGGCCTGAACGAAGAGCAACAAACGGCATTACAAACCGTGATTGCTCTCAGCGACTATGTCGCCGATGCCTTCCCTCGTGATCATGAACACTTATGCGCCGCCGTGAGCGACGGGTCGATCAATATTCAGATTACCCCAAAGACTATGAACGACTGGCTCGATCAACTCGCGCATGAGGCCAGTACAGAAGATGAGTGGCACGCGGCACTGCGCAAACTACGACGCCGCGCTATGGTACATATCATCTGGCGGGATGCACTGAAAACAGCCAGAACACTGGAAACGACGAAAGCGCTTTCTCAACTCGCCGACCTCTGTGTCGTCCGCAGTATTCAGTTCCTGTCGCCGTTACTTGAATCCCGCCATGGCCAGCCTGTGGGTAAAGAATCCGGCGAACAGCAGCACCTCCTTGTCATTGGTATGGGAAAGCTCGGCGGCTGGGAGCTGAATCTAAGCTCCGATATTGATCTTATTTTCGCCTACCCCGACAGTGGCAACACCACGGGGCCGAAGGTCATCAGTAATCAGGAATTCTTTATTAAGCTTGGCCAGAAACTGATTCAGGCGCTTGATAAGCAAACCGTCGATGGCTTTGTCTTCCGTACTGACATGCGCCTGCGCCCTTACGGTCAGAGTGGCCCTCTGGTGATGAATTTCGCTTCTATAGATGAGTATTACCAAAGCCAGGGGCGCGACTGGGAACGCTACGCCATGGTGAAAGCCCGGGTAATGACCGGAGAAGAAACGCCTGAGGCGCAAGAACTGCTCGATATTCTGAGGCCATTTACCTATCGCGTTTACGTAGACTTCAGTGCTTTCGAGTCGCTGCGCTCAATGAAAGCCATGATTAATGCAGAAGTGCGCAGACGTGGACTAACCAACAATGTGAAGCTGGGCCCGGGCGGCATACGCGAAGTCGAATTTATCGTACAGGCGTTTCAGCTGATCCGTGGTGGCCAGGAAAAACATCTTCAGATACGGGAACTCGCCGATGTCCTTGATATCCTCGCTGCTGAGGGCTACCTGCCGTCGGGTGCCACCGAAGAGCTGAAAAGCGCCTACTTCTTTTTGCGTGATACCGAGCACGCAATTCAGAGCTTACGGGATGAGCAGACGCAGGAACTACCCACAGACCCAAGCGATCAGACACGCATAGCGGTCTCAATGCAATGCGACGACTGGGAAGCCTTCGTCACTTTGCTGAATCAGCACCGAAGCATTGTCGGCCACCATTTCGCACAAATCGTAGCGCACGACGACGAGCAGGATGACAAAGAAGCCGACCTCGTCTGGCTCGACCTCTGGCATGGCGAACTGAACGAAGAGGCCGCCAGAGATTTCCTTGAGCAGTATCCGTGTGCTGGTGAATCTGCCGTGCGCGAGCGCATCGATACCTTCCGTGAATCACGCCCGGTGACCAATATGCAGCAGATAGGCCGCGAACGCCTTGAAGCACTGATGCCTTCGTTACTGGAGCAGGTCTGGGCGCAAGACAACACCGAAGAAACACTTGAGCGGATCATCCCTCTGCTCGAAGCGGTACTCAGACGCACAGCGTATCTCGTTCTGCTCAGTGAAAACCCACAGGCGCTGGAGCAACTGATTAAACTCTGTTCGGCATCCAGCTGGGTCGCAGAATTCATTACCCGAACACCACTTCTTCTCGACGAGCTTCTGGTGCCGGAATCTCTGTATCGACTGCCCGACCAGAGTGAACTGCAGGAAGAACTGCATCTCCGTTTGTTGCGCATCGAAGCCGATGATCTCGAACAGCAGATGGAGCAGATGCGACAGTTTGTGCGTGCTCACAAACTCCGCGCAGCAGCCTGCGAAGTAATGAACAAACTGCCTCTGATGAAAATCAGCGACTACCTCACCCGTCTGGCAGAAACCACCATGACCATGGTGCAGAATCTGGCGTTCGAGCAGATGGTCGCTAAGTATGGCTATCCGACTGACGCGAACAAAGAGCCCGTATATACCCCCGAGTTTCTCATTGTGGGTTATGGCAAAGTGGGCGGGATGGAATTGAGTTACAGCTCAGACCTTGATCTGGTCTTTATTCATAACGGGCACGCAGGCGGCTACACCACAGGTGAACGCAGCCTCGACAACGGCGTTTTCTATACCCGCATGGGTCAGCGCATGGTCCACTTCTGTAGTACGCAGACACGATCAGGTGACCTGTACGAAGTCGACCTGCGCCTTCGTCCGTCAGGTAACTCCGGCATGATCGTAGCGTCTCTTAACGCCTTCAAAGAATACCAACAGAACCATGCCTGGACCTGGGAGCATCAGGCGCTGGTCCGCGCACGCGTAATCAGCGGGTCCAGTGAGCTGGAGGCAGGCTTTAATGACATCCGTCAGAAAATCCTGACATCACAACGAGATATTCCTGAACTGCGCGAAGAAGTGCGAGCCATGCGGCAAAAAATGAGGGATAATCTTGGCTCTAAAGATACGAACGGCCAGCAGTTTCACCTGAAACAAGATGAAGGGGGTATTGTTGACATCGAGTTTCTGGTTCAATATGGCGTACTGGCCTGGTCACACCAGCATCCTGAGCTTATTCAGGTCACCGATAACATGCGGTTGCTGGATGCCTTAACGAAGGCCGGTCTGATGGCTCCACAAGACTGTCAGACCCTACAGGAAACCTACCTGTCCTACCGAGCCGAAACTCACCGGCGTGCATTGCAGAAACAATCCCTGCTCCTCGAGAGCGACTCCGTGTCGGCACTCGGATTTGATGCACGGCGTAATGATGTGACCCGACTGTGGAAACTCTGGCTTGAACCTGAGCAGTAACCACTGCTAGGCAAGCGCAGACTGCTGAACGTTTACTGAATTACCGAATACAACATTACATTTACGAGTGAGGTCCTTATGCTACCTTCCATGTCTGACCGTGATGGTCTGATCTGGCTTGACGGAGAGTTAGTCGACTGGCGCGATGCCAAAGTTCACGTACTGACTCACACCCTACATTACGGTATGGGCGTCTTTGAAGGTGTGCGGGCTTATGAAACTGATCAGGGCGCGGCGATTTTCCGTCTGCAGGAACACACCGACCGCCTGTTCCGCTCCGCACACATTCTGAATATGAAACTGCCTTACACGCGAGAAGAGCTGAACGAAGCTCAGCGTGCTGCAGTACGTGAAAACAACCTCGACAGTGCCTACATCCGCCCGATGGCGTTTTACGGCTCTGAAGGCATGGGCCTGCGTGCTGACAACCTGAAAGTTCACGTCATGGTCGCCGCCTGGGAATGGCCGGCTTACATGGGTGAAGAAGCAAAAACTCAGGGCATTAAAATCCGTACCTCAAGCTACACCCGCCACCACGTGAATATCACCATGTGTAAAGCGAAAGCGAACGGCAACTACATCAACTCGATGCTGGCCTTGAGAGAAGCCATCGACAGTGGCTGCGAAGAAGCTCTACTACTGGACAACGAAGGCTATGTTGCTGAAGGCTCAGGGGAGAACTTCTTCCTTGTTCGTGACGGCATTATTTACACGCCAGAACTGACCTCATGCCTGGATGGTATTACCCGTAAAACCATCATCGAAATGGCTCAGTCTCTGGGTTATGAAGTACGCGAAAAACGCATTACTCGTGACGAAGTCTATGTTGCCGACGAAGCCTTCTTTACCGGAACCGCTGCAGAAGTACTGCCGATTCAGTCTCTGGACGGTCGCATTATCGGTAAGGGTTGTCGTGGCCCAGTCACCGAAAAGCTGCAGACCATGTACTTTGATACTGTGACGGGCAAGAACCCATTCAATGCTGAGTGGATTACTCCTTGTAAATAATTTCTCTGATTTTATTTTTATGTGAGTAAATTAAAAAAACCCCGGTTTAACCGGGGTTTTTTAATTCAGAGTAAAATCACACCAGATAGTGTCTCTTCGTAATTGCATTCTATTCTCGAGCCACCCGTCTCTTCGGCATCAGACCAGATATCCATACCACTTATTTCGCCAGAGCTCTCATTAACATTCAAAGTCACTGAGCCACTCATTTCATATGAATAATCATATTCTGGCTCACTATCAGATTCACTGTACGTTATCGTTACTTGATTACCATCCACACTAGTGAAATTAGTTCTATCTTCGGTACGTATATAACCCTGTGCCCAGTTCACGATCATATTGTATGAGTTAGTATAAGTACGCTCTGAACCATCGCACTCACTCTCAACCGTCGCGTTAACCTCATACAAGTATTCGTTCTCAGACAAGCCAACACTCTCACGATTCGGCGTCGTGACCTGCAATTCATAAGGACCATTGCCATACCAGGATTCGACTTCCAGCTGATAATTCTCGCCACTGGCAGCCTGGAAGATAATCCACTCCTGTGAAGAGTCAGAGGTACTGTCATCTGAAACACTGTTGCCGTCTACCTCCAGGTCGAGGTCTTGTGCAGAAGATGAAAGTGCAAGCAACACTTCACCATCAGCTTCCGATACGAAGGTCCATCGCTCGACGCCGTCCTCAGCAATTTCACTCTGAATCAAACTATTGAGGTATACGGTACCAGAAGTCACAGTTACAAGTTCAGGCGTTGAAGCGGGCCCTTTGAGCGACGCGTCCAGAGCAATACCAGTCGACGCAGTGGAGCCATCTTCGCCACCACACCCAATCAACGTCGTTGTAAGAACCCCAGTTGCTATGATTGAAAGCTTATTCATAAATTCTCCTTAATTAGTGGGGAGCACTATACCACGTTGCCAGCGCCCATCACTGTCAGGAGGCAACAGACAAGAGATTGTCGACTTTATAGTCGTACCGCCCGTCACAAAGTCTATCTGGGTAACACATTCACCATATTCCCCAGAAGATACCGTCCGTATCTGAGTTGAACCGCCATTCCAAAGCGTGTCCCCTAGCACTGATGTTTCAGAAGCAAATTTCTCATCCGCTCAACCTAAAAAAGCCCACAAGCAAAGAAAGATACTGTCAGAGAATGCACATATTTGGGTATCAGAATCAGCGATTGCTTCCTCCTCTAAAGCCAGCTAATCCTTCAATAACCAATCCTTCAACAAACCAGTTGTGGCGCCCGTAATCTTGTTGACATTGTTTTCGTTTCTGATGATTCAATAAACTATCAAGCTCTCTATGAGCGATCTGTAAGTTATGAGTGAACTCCATGGCAGGAGTGCCACTTCTTCAAGAGCCATTCAAAGGGCTTGATACGTGTTATCGCAACCGCACCACTGTTTTTAATGAGTGAGTCATTGTCTGTGATTGTGCTGCAGTTTGACGAGAATGTACTTTAGTTTGGCTTAAAATCTGACACCAGGCAGCCTTCCAGCATCAAGATGATGTAATAAAGAACATGCTCAGTTCATCAACGTGCTGAAGAGGGCAGGAGGGAATCATGCAATGGCGAAAGGAATACGATAAAAAGCGGTTATCGCCCGATGCTGCAGTTAATCTGCTGAAAGACAGCAATAATCTGATTCTCGGCATGAGCGTCGCTATGCCACCTGCCTTGCTGAAAGCTCTGGGTCATGCTTTTGCAAAAGATCAGCTACCGCCACTCAATGTCTATTACATGCACGGCACCGAAGCGCTGGCAGACTCTCTGTTAAAAAATGAGCTCGAAGGTAAGTTCACCCCTAGGTGCCTGTTTTTAAGCAGTCACGACCGCAAAGCCATCGCCGGACTTCAGAACCCGCATTGGGTTGAGTTCGTTCCGTGTGCCTTTCATCAGGTGGGCCGCCTGCTAACTCAGCAGGTTGAGCCTGACTGTTTTATGGTGACGGTATCTCCAATGGATAAGCACGGCTATTTCAGCCTGGGTACCAATGCCGATTATGGTGCTTCGGTTATTCGCAAAGCCAAGAAAGTCATCGTAGAAGTGAACCGCAATATGCCTCGTACCTTTGGTGAGTGCTCAGTACATATCTCAGAAGTTGACGCGCTTATCGAGGCAGACAGCGCCTTGTCCGAAGTGACTGAAGCCGCCCCCTCTGAAACTGACCAGCTGATCGCTCGCCAGGTTGCCGAATACATTCACGATGGCGATACGCTACAGATGGGGGTCGGCGGCGTGCCTGCGGCTGTCGCCCGATTGCTGGACTCACACAAAAACCTTGGGCTCCATAGCGAGCTGTTTTCTCCAGCCATCGCCGCGCTGATTCAGAACGGTGTGATTAACGGTCGGGAAAAGCGATTGATGCAACATAAGCATGTCTACACCCTCGCGATAGGAGATCGTGCGATGTACGACTTTATGGACGATAACCCATCGGTTGTTGGTTACCCGGCGTCGTGGGTGAATCATCCATCCGTGATACGTAAAAATCCGAACATGGTGTCGGTAAATTCCGCCATTGAGGTCGATATTACAGGTCAGATCAACGCCGAATCCATTAAGGGCACACCGTTTTCTGGCACCGGAGGTCAACTTGATTTCGTCCGTGGTGCTTTTGCTTCGCATGGCGGCCGCTCGTTTATCGCCCTCCACTCTACTGCAAAAAAAGGGACGCTGAGCCGCATCGTTCCTGAGCTATCCGGCGGGTGTGTGACTGATACACGCATGGATGCCCATTTCGTTGTCACTGAGTTTGGCTGCGTCGACCTCAAAGGATTGTCTCTGCCTCAGCGCACCCGGGCACTGATTGATATAGCGCACCCGGCCTTCAGAGATGAGCTGGAAGCGCATGCACGCAGCCGCCGTCTGATTTGAGCCTGATAGAACTTCAACAGCCAGATAGCCCAGAAAGAAGTAACAGCCAATCTTCTTACTCAAGCAGGTTTCTTTGTCTTTTTCTTTCTGCGCCGGAAAGTGCTTTTACCTCCGCCCGGGTTATTCGATGTCATCGCAGGCATAGTCGCTACTCGCGCAGCGGTCACAAGTGAGTCAAGCTCCTGATTCAACGGCTGCATAAAACCGTTATAACTACCCTGCCCCTCGCTGATGTCATTCAGTTGTTTCTCCCAAAGCGCAGTCATATCGGGGTGTGAACAGGATTCTGGCAAAACCGAAATCAATTGTTTCCCAGTCTCTGTTGCCTGAATGCTTTTGCCCGTGCGCTGTAAAAACTTACGTTTGAATAAAAGCTCAATGATACTGGCACGGGTCGCTTCGGTGCCCAGACCATCGGTATCCTTAAGCACTTTACGCAGTTCGGCGTCCTTTACATGGCGAGCAATGCCCGTCATCGCCGCAAGCAGGGTGGCATCGGTATAGTGCTTTGGTGGCTCTGTGTGTTTCTCTTCGAACACAGGTTCGCCACTCCACACCGTCTGCCCCACTGAAAGATCCGGAAGCGGCGAAGATTTTTTATCTTTCGCCGGCAAAAGCGCTTTCCAGCCTTCCGTCAGCGTGATCCGCTCCCGCGCGGAGAATGATCCACCAGCAATTTCAAGATTGATACGAGTATCTGAGTAGCTGTACAGATCACAGAATTGCATCAGATACTGCCGGGCGATAAGACGATAAATTTTCGTTTCAGAGTCGCTTAAATGTCCGGAATTTTTTTTCGACGTAGGAATAATAGCGTGGTGCGCTCCGACTTTTTTGTCATTAAACGCCGGAGATCTTCGTGATTTATCTGTGTACTGAATCATTTTTTCAGCATCCGTCAGTACAGAACGGATTGCGGCGCTAATCTGGGGCATTTCCTTGTGGTGGTCGCCAGGGAGATATCGGCAATCGGAACGAGGGTAGGTAATCAGCTGATGCTTCTCATACAAGCTCTGACAAATATCCAGTACTGTTTTCGCTGCCATACCGAAGGCTTTTGCGGCATCGATCTGTAGAGAAGACAGGTTATAAGGCAAAGGTGCATTCTGCTTACCCGGTTTTTTATCAAACGCTTTTACCTGCGCTGGCTGCTGGCGAATCCGGTTTACCACGTTCTGCGCAAGTTTTGGGTTCAACACCCGTCCATCTTCATCCTGATAGGGCCGGCAGGCCTCACTCGGCTGCCAGCGCGCATGGAAGCATAACGGCGCCCCCTCATTAAGATGTATTGAGGCCTGTACTTCATAAAAAGGCTTGCTGACGAAATTGCGGATTTCCTGATCACGGCGGACCACCAGCCCCAGTACAGGTGTCTGCACCCGACCGACCGAGAGCACCCCACGATTGCCCGCCTGCTGGCCCTTAATCGTCCAGGCTCGCGTGAGATTTATGCCGTACAACCAATCCGCACGACTGCGCGCCAGCGCAGAGACAGAGAGCGGTATAAATTCGCTGTTGCTACGCAGCTCACCCATAGCACGCTTGATTGCCGATGGATTCAGGTCGCTAACCAGTAAGCGTTGGGCATTACGGCGCTTAGTCTGTGGCGTTTTCAGGTAATCAATCACCTCATCCACTAACAGCTGACCTTCGCGGTCCGGGTCGCCCGCGTGAACCAATTGATCGGCCTCCTTGACCAGTTTTCGTAAAACGCTCAGTTGCTTCCGGGTTTTAGGTTTGGGCTGAAGCTGCCACTCGTCAGGTGAGATCGGCAGATGGTCCAGCTGCCACTTTTTAAAGACGGGGTTGTAGGCCTCCGGCTCTGCCTGCTCGAGCAGATGCCCGATACACCAACTGACGACGTCACCATTGGCGGCACGAATGCAGCCTTCTTCTTTTTTATGTGGGCGGGGAAGAACCTCGGCAATGGCACGGGCAAGGCTGGGTTTTTCGGCTATGAAGAGGCGCATGATGGCGAACGCTTAAGCTGTATAAACAGCCAGTAGTTAACCATCATACCAGTGCGTTAGCAAACAGAGTGTTAACGCGAAAGCTTTTAACGTCAGGCGGCCACCGGTGGCTTTGCCCAAATTACACCACGGTGCTTTTCGTATATATCCCGGACCCACTGTAGCGCTGGACTATCAGACCACTGCTGGGCCGGACCCGCCATTTTTTCGCGGAATTCAGCAGTACTATAAATAGGATGCTGTTCTGGACAGGCTAATGGCGCCAGTAAAGAAGCAGCTGTGATATCCGCCACTGTCAGCTGATCTCCTACCAGATATTCTCCTGCCTGCTGAATACGTTCTTCCAACCAACGGATTTCGGCATCAATCTTCTGCTCTGCACGGGCGACGTCCTTTTTGTTAATTTTCAGCTTCACTTTGAACACAGGCTTAATAACCGGATAAAAGGTCCGCACGAAGACTTCTTCCCAAGGCTTCGAGAACTGCGTCCAGATGTCTTTGATCAGAGCATCATGCGCAAACCCAGGCAGGTAAAGGTAGCGAGCAACCGGCTTACCTATCGCATCAAACCGCTGCTGAATAGCGACAATCTCTTGCTCGTATGCCGCCGGCATTGTCTTCAATGGGCCAAATTCACTGTTCAGCCAACCAACAATGCGTGGGCTATCCTGCACACAGGTTTCACCCCGCTGCACCAGAGGCACAGTTGTTTCGGCACGCTTACCTTTAATCAGCATGGGCAAGGTATGTACTGCAGGCGTCAGTGCGATCTCGTTGTACGCAATCCCTTCATAGTCGAGCAGCCAGCGGATTTTCTCGCTGTAGTGAGACATATTAATTGTGAAGAGAGTAAGCGGTGTATTGGCTGTCATCGAGGCGTCCTGATGTCCGTGGCATTGAGATATACAGGTGTCCATCATACAAGTTTGTATGCGGCCAAACAGGTCTGATCTGGACGCAATGCTAACTCAACGGTCATTTACAAAGGGATACAGATCTATATCAAAAAAAATTGATATAGAATTCAAAATCACTATACTGGCTAACATGAATGATCCGACTACCCATGATTTGACCTTAGCCAGACTGGCTCTGGCATCTAAAGCCGCAGGAGACCCTCTGCGCATGGGAGTCATGAAACTATTGGGGCAGGGTGCATTCGGTGTACTTGAGCTTTGTCAGATCTTCGATATCAAGCAGTCGAGCATGAGTCACCACCTGAAAGTGCTGTCGCAGGCCGGGTTAGTCAGTAATCAGCGCGAAGGCAACAGTATCTTTTATCGCCGGCCCCTGAATACGGGCGACGATGCTTTCAGTAACTGGCTGCGTAGTTTGTTCCGCACCATGGACGCTGCGCATGATGATGTTGATCTCAGCCCGGCGGTATCGGGCGTACTTGCTGAACGAGCAGAGGCTTGCGCCGGTTTTTTCGCGCGACACGCCGATGACTTTCGGGAGCAGCAGGATCTGATCGCCTCGTACGAGCAATACGGTGATGCACTGGCGACCATTCTTGACTCGCTGGGCTACCGTCCCGGTCAGGGCTCAAATAGTGGCTACGCTTTGGAAATCGGCCCTGGCGAGGGAGCATTTCTGCAACCGCTGAGCAAGCGATTTAACGGCGTAACCGGCCTGGATATATCGCCAGACCTGCTCTCAAAAGCAGAAACGTTCTGCTCAAACGAGCAACTGAGCAACGTGGCACTCGTACAGGGAGATACACGGACCCTGCTGGAGTCACAAGAGAAAGCAGGCAGCTATGACTTCGCTGTTGCCAATATGGTGCTGCACCATGTGCCGTCACCCAAAAGTATTTTTAACGATGTCGCTCAGCTTCTGCATTCTGGTGGCACGTTTTTAGTAACCGATCTGTGTCGACACGAACAAGTGTGGGCGCGTGAGTCGTGTGGAGATTTATGGCTTGGCTTTGAACCTGCCGATCTCAGTCAGTGGGCTGAAGAAGCCGGGCTGAAGGAAGGACAAAGCCAGTATTCCGGTTTAAGGAACGGGTTTCAGATCCAGTTCCGCTTATTTCATGCTTGAGTGCATTTTTTTGAGGAGTCGCAAATGAGCGAATATTCAATTTTTACTTCAGAGTCTGTTTCTGAAGGTCACCCGGACAAAGTCGCTGACCAGATTTCGGACGCGGTACTGGATGCCATCATTGCTCGTGATCCTTACGCCCGTGTTGCTGTTGAAACATTGGTGAAAACGGGCATGGCCGTGGTTGCCGGTGAGCTGACCACCTCCTGCTACGTCGACCTCGAAGAAATCGTGCGCGATGTCATCACAGGCATTGGTTACAACAGCTCTGATGTCGGCTTCGACGGCGCGACCTGTGCCGTACTGAACGGTATTGGTAAGCAGTCTGTTGATATCAACATGGGTGTTGACCGTGCTAAGCCTGAAGATCAGGGCGCGGGCGACCAAGGCCTGATGTTCGGTTACGCGACCAACGAAACCCCGAACCTGATGCCAGCGCCTGTGTACTACGCGCACCTGTTGGTGCAGCGTCAGTCGGAACTGCGTCGTAACGGCACCCTGCCTTGGCTGCGTCCGGATGCAAAATCTCAGGTCACCATCAACTGGGAAGGCGACAGTCCGAAAGTGGATGCGGTTGTACTGTCAACGCAGCACGATCCAAGCATCTCTCTGGAAGAACTGCGCGCTGAAGTGCTGGAGCACATCATCAAGCCAGTACTGCCCGCTGAATGGCTGCATGAAGGCACGCTGTACCACATCAACCCGACCGGCAACTTCGTGATCGGTGGTCCTGTGGGTGATGCGGGCCTGACTGGCCGTAAGATCATCGTTGATACCTACGGCGGTATGGCCCGTCACGGTGGCGGTGCGTTCTCTGGTAAAGATCCATCAAAAGTTGACCGTTCTGCGGCTTACATGGGCCGCTATGTCGCCAAGAACATCGTTGCTGCGGGTCTGGCTGACCGCTGTGAAATTCAGGTGTCGTACGCCATCGGTGTTGCTGAGCCGACGTCTGTGTCGGTTAACAGCTTCGGCACTGGCAAGATCAGCGACATCGAGCTGGCGAAAGTGATCCGCGAGGTGTTCGACCTGCGTCCATATGCCATCCAGAACCAGCTGGAACTGCTGAACCCTATGTATCAGGCAACGGCGGCATACGGCCACTTTGGCCGTGAACCGTTCGAAATGACCTACGAATACAAAGACAACGGTGAAGCGAAAAGCAAAACCTTCACTGCGTTCACTTGGGAGCGCACTGACAAGGTGGATGCACTGAAAACCGCCGCAGGCGTTTAATCGCGCACTAAATCTCAAATTTATTTTCAGGTCGCTGGTATTCCCCGGCGACCGTAACAGCAAAAGGGCAAAAAGATGACCCAGTTTACTGATTACAAAGTTGCAGATATGAGCCTCGCCGACTGGGGCCGTAAAGAAATTAAAATCGCCGAAGACGAAATGCCGGCTCTGATGGCACTGCGTCGTAAGTACAGCGATGACAAGCCGCTGGCGGGCGCAAAAATCATGGGTTGTATCCACATGACCATTCAGACCGCCGTTCTGATTGAGACTCTGGTGGACCTGGGCGCTGATGTACGCTGGTCTTCGTGCAATATTTTCTCAACTCAGGATCATGCGGCGGCTGCTATCGCTGCGGCGGGCATCCCTGTCTTCGCTTGGAAAGGTGAAACTGAAGAAGAATTCCTCTGGTGCATTAAGCAGACCATTCTGGCTGAGAAAGACACAGATCAGGTGTGGGATGCCAACATGATCCTCGACGACGGCGGCGACCTCACCGAAATGGTTCACAACGACTTTCCAGAGATGCTGAACAAGATTCACGGTATTTCTGAAGAAACCACCACGGGTGTACACCGCCTGCTGGAAATGATGAAAGAAGGAACCCTGAAAGTCCCTGCGATCAACGTAAATGACGCTGTGACCAAATCTAAGAACGACAACAAATACGGCTGCCGCCACTCGCTGAACGACGCTATCAAGCGTGGGACGGACCACCTGCTGTCGGGTAAGAAAGCACTGGTCATCGGCTACGGTGATGTAGGTAAAGGGTCTGCCGCTTCTCTGCGTCAGGAAGGCATGATTGTTAAGGTCACTGAGATCGATCCTATCTGTGCTATGCAGGCCTGTATGGATGGTTTCGAAGTGGTTTCTCCGTACATCAACGGAGAAAACAAAGGCACGCTGGAATCTGTCGACGGCGATCTGCTGGGTAAAACCGATCTGATCGTGACGACCACCGGTAACGTGAATGTCTGCGACAAGTTCATGCTTCAGAAGCTGAAGAGCGGCGCCGTCGTCTGTAACATCGGTCACTTCGATAACGAAATCGATACCGCGTTCATGCGTGAGAACTGGGAATGGGACGAGATCAAGCCGCAGGTGCATAAGGTGTATCGTGACAAAGCGACTGACGATCACCTGCTGCTTTTGTCAGAAGGCCGCCTGGTGAACCTTGGTAATGCGACTGGCCACCCATCACGTATCATGGATGGTTCATTCGCTAATCAGGTGTTGGCGCAGATCTATCTGTATGAACGCAAGTTCGCCGACATGATGGAAGCCGAGAAAAAAGAAAGCATCTACGTTAAAGTTCTTCCAAAGAAACTCGACGAAGAAGTGGCGAAAGATATGGTAGAAGGCTTTGGTGGTGTGATTACCAAGCTGACTCCAACTCAGGCGAAGTACATTGATGTCGATGTAGATGGTCCGTACAAGCCAGAAGCGTACAAGTACTGATGTTTGAGCGGAGCTAGCTGCATTGGCATAGCTTTGTTGAAAAGCGGCGCGAAATACTCACTTACACCCAGTAAGCTGCGTTTTCACGCCACTTTTCGCCTTGCTCTGCCTGCTTCGCTAACGCTCCCCGGAAGCTTGTAGGAAGTGAGCAGCGCGTAAGCTTGGAACAAAATAATTGGTGAGAGAGGGGCTCTCTCTGCCAGATTAAGAGAAGTGAAAATGACGACCTTAAGTTTTGAATTTTTCCCGACCAAAACCGAGGAAGGGACAGAAAAACTACTGAAAGTGCGCGACGAACTCGCTGCCTTTAATCCAGAGTTTTTCTCGGTGACCTACGGTGCCGGTGGTTCTACCCGCGACCGCACCTATGCCATCGTCAAAGCCATTCAGGAACGTGGTATTGCTGCCGCGCCTCACCTGTCATGCGTCGGCGACAGCAAAGAAGATCTGCGCTCACTGTTGAACGAGTACAAAGACCTGGGCATCGACCGCATCGTTGCTCTGCGTGGCGACCTGCCCAGCGGCGCAGGCCTGGCCAGCAGCGAACTGCGTTTCGCCAATGAGCTGGTTGAATTCATCCGTGAAGAAACCGGTGACCACTTCACCTTAGAAGTCGCGGCATACCCAGAGATGCACCCACAGGCGACCAGTTTTGAAAGCGACCTCGAACGCTTTGTAAACAAAGTGAAGGCAGGTGCGGACAGTGCGATTACTCAGTACTTCTTCAATGCCGACAGCTACTTCTACTTTGTTGACCGGGTTCGTGACATGGGTGTAGATATTCCAATTATTCCCGGTATTATGCCAATAACTAACTACAGCAAACTGGCACGCTTCTCAGATGCATGTGGTGCTGAGATTCCACGCTGGATCCGTAAACAGCTGGAAGCCTATGGTGACAATACAGAATCAATCCAGCAGTTTGGTGAGGAAGTCGTCACTGAAATGTGCCATCGCCTGCTCGAAGGCGGCGCACCGGGTATTCATTTCTATACCCTGAACCAATCTGAGGCCAGCCTGCGCGTCTGGCGGAATCTGATCTGATCAGAAAACAATGGCGCGGCAAAGATAAAGGACATTCACTGTGAAGATCGCGATATTTGCCGCGCGAAAAACCCATCGTCATTATGCCAATAAACTCAGTGGCTACCTGAGGCACTCTGGTGCTAGTGAGACATCGGTACTGTGGTACAAAAATCTCTGGCAGACACCCGCATGGTTAATCACGCTATTCCGGGCTCCCGGGTCGTCACTAATTCGGGTGGCAATCGACTTCCTACATACCAAACAGAATAGTCCCGCCTCCGTCGCTTCAGGTGGGAAGCGGTTCTATATTTTATTTCCCCTTAAATTAATAGAAGCACGGGCTCTATACAGCATCTATTATCACACGCTTAAGAGTCGGCAATTTTCTCACCTTGTGATCTGGAATGGCCTGAAGTTCCGTCAGCGGATTGCTGTCATAGCTGCCCGGGACCTTGGCATACCCACCATGTATATTGAACGCGGACTCTTCCCTGGGACCACCACGCTGGATCCTCAAGGCATCAATTATCTAAACTCCGTACCGCGTGAACCAGCCTACTACAAGACACACTGCAAGGAATTTTCGGTTACACCCTGTCCAGTTTCACGCCCGGATAAACTTCCGGACTCATATATATTCGTTCCCTTTCAAGTGAATACAGATAGCCAGATTGTACTGTTCTCCCCTTGGCTTAAAAACATGTTTGATATGGTGAAGCACTTTGAACAAGCCGAAAAAACACTCGGGGATAAGATGCCACACGTTGTTTTTAAGCCTCACCCAGCCTGTGAGCAGGATTACAGTGACCTGATTGAAAAAATCAATTCACGCAAAGGAAAACTGCATATTGAAACCGATACTCCAACGCCAGTATTGATCGGTCATGCAGATGCCGTGTGTACCATAAACTCTTCAGTCGGGATGGAGGCTATCCTGATGAACAAAAAACTTATCATTCTCGGTCAGGCATTCTATGGAATTGAAGGTCTGACACTCAAAGCAAAAGGGCAGCAGGGGCTCGAAAATGCCCTCAGAAACGTAGCAGACTGGCAGCCTGATCAGGCCCTACGTAATGCTTTTCTGACACATATAAGAGATGAGCACATTGTACCGGGAAGTTGGCAGAACCCTGACGACCACCATCTGGACTCAATGGCTTCCCGTATTCTTTCATTCATACGCTGATATCACTGATCATGGCCCATCACCTTTTTCTGGCGTCTACCCCATTTAATATTGTGATTGCCAGTATGATTGCTCTTGAACTACCCAAAGAGGATATCAGCGACCTATGGCTGATTGATCAACCTCATGAAAGCTCGGAATTTATTAAGAGAGTCCTGTCATGGAGTGGCTCGCCTTTCAAAGAAATTCGCCTGGCTACCTTTCAAGCTAAAAGTCTCGACGCCAAGAAGCAGCGCAAAAACATTCTGGAGCAACTTACCCAGCAGGCCATGAGTCTGGACGTAACAGATCTGTATACCGGAAATGACCGCCGTATAGAGTTTCAATGGCTTATGGCCCATCTGCCATCCACAGTGAAAGGTCACTACATTGACGACGGCACCTACTCTTACATTGGCAGAAAGACCGGCTGGTTGAGTGATGGGATCATAGACAATCTTCTCAAAAAGCTTACCTATGGATTCTGGTGGAAACAACCTGAGACAATCGGTGCATCTGACTGGATCCAGATGGCTCACCTTGCATTTCCGGAACACGCAGTGCCCCAGCTCCGGAAAAAAGAGGTCCGGCAGATCCCGGATCTACTCTCACATCCAGCTTTCGCCTCACTGGGCGCTGATTATTCTGACACGCTATCAGAAATAGCAGAGCTGAATGCATTAATCATCCTTCCTCACGAATCTGTACGTTCGGAAAAGACTGAGCAACTACTGCTACAGGAAGGGAGTCAGCATGTAAACTGCGGTATCAAGCGCCACCCACGCTCAGAGTCCGCAACAACCGAGAATGCCGGATGGATGAAAGAGGTCAACGCAAAAATTCCTTTCGAGCTACTCCTGGGCGGATTAAAACCGGGATGCTGCGTTATCGGCGATATATCCAGTGCTCTGCTGACAGCTCGCTGGCTGCGCCCACAGCTTAAGGTCGTATGTCTCGCAGAAAAAACAAATAGCCTGACAGAACTAATGGATAAAATTGGAATTGAGGTAAGAATTGTATGAACCACACTTTCACTTCAAGTGGCAGGCTGATTTCGTATCTGATGCTGGCAGGTCTTATTGCCTATGGTTTGAACTACCAGATCACCAAGACTCTACTCCACCTGTCTGCACTCGTTGCGCTGGTTACCTGGCTACGTGTTGGGGTGCAGTGTTTTACCGCGAAAAATAATCTACCGGTAAAATTTGACCTGAAAGATCCCCGCATAATCTTGAGTATTCTTCTGCTCTTATCTGCCTCGATAGTTCTGGTGGAAACATCTCTATCTGAAACTTTAATGTCAGATCGATTCAGAAAAGACTTCGTGACCCCTGCGATATGCTTTGCCCTGATTCTGCCTGTTGCTACTGTAGACAAGCTTACCTTTCAATTATTTCGCTGGGCTTTACCAGTTTCGGTTGCATGCATGGCAATTCCCGGAGTTATTGACCAGTATGCACACAGTTCACCGAGCTACCGAACCAGTGGCAATATTTCACTTCAGATAATTTACGGAACCAATCTGGCTATATTAAGTGCGACCGTAATTATGTCTATGATGACTATGAAGCCCCTCAGGCATCCAATCCTGCTTGTTGTCAGTCTTCTCGCAAGTGTTTTGGGAATATGGGCAATTATTCTGAGTGGCAGTCGCGGACCACTGCTTTCAATACTGGTTGTTTCCCTGTTTACCATTACTCTAGTAGGCCTGAAGTATATAGGCTGGATTAAAACCGTAGTAATAGTCATCTTACTCAGTTCGGTTACCACATTTGCAGTAATGCAGTCCTCTATGTTTTCCAGACTGAGTGACGGTCTTTCAAATATATCCTCCAACGTAAAAAGCAGTTCAATGGGATTGAGATTTGAAATGTGGAGGGGAGCCAAAGACCTGATTATTGAACACCCCATCAGCGGGGTTGGTATCGGACAGCAGAATGATCATTTTAAAGCAAAGAACCTAGAGTTAAAGGACTACATGCACCCACGAGCAACCAGCTTCATCCACCTTCATAATGATTTTATAAACGCTATGACCTGGATGGGCATCCCGCTCGGGCTACTATTTATGGCATTTACCGTATACCCACTAGCATGGGCCCTTAGAAATAAGAGGAATATCGTCGCACAGTCTGTGCTTGCGGTGTCGACTGTCTATTTACTCAACGGACTGACTAACACTCCGTCAATTCGGGCGACCTCACTCACACTTATGTTGTCAGTCATCTTCCTGCTTCTGCAATTCTCAGCTTACCGTTTGGATACACCCTCTTCAGATAACGCCAGGTAGTATTTGGCGACCTCAGCAGAATCGAAGCGCTTTTCAATCCAGGCGGGAATTTTCGGATACTCACACAGCGCTCGATCCATCGCGGTCGCCAGAGCACTCACGTCCCCCACTGGCACCAAAAACGGCGCCAGTTCATCAATCAGTATTTCAGAAGGTCCTGATGGACAATCTGTCGCGACGGCTGGAGTACCGACAAGAAGAGACTCAATCAAAGCTCGCGGAGAACCCTCAGCCTCAGAAGCAAGAACTGAAAGCGCTGCATTTTTAAGCAGACGATATGGATTCCCATCCCAGCCCCAAAAAATCACTCGCTCCTGCAGGCCCATTTCATTGACTAATGCCCTAAGATTATTCTCATCTTCCCCCCGGCCCACTAATACCAGTGAAACCTCTGTGTTCTGCATACACCCCAGTGCCCGAATTGTATCTGCATGGCGCTTTCGAACATTCAGAGAGGCGATGGATACAATATAACGGCCTTCCGGCAGGTTGCCATCAGACTCGGCAGCTGTTCGTATCGCCTTAAGGTCGAAAGGGTTAACAATCTGCCTCACATTTTCAGGAAGCACTTTCAGATTATTAACCAGATCATTTCTGATGCCCCCTGACAGAGCAATCACAGGGCGCGCGGCAAACTTCTTGCGGAGATTGCGGATTTTTCTCGCGCGACTCCAGAACTTCCAGCGAGGACCATCGGTAATCCACGCTGTCGGCGTTATGTGTACAGAGCAGACCTTATTCGTGACCGGCACCACCGGGTAGTATTTAGCATTACTGATAACAAACAGATCGTAGTAATCCTTACCCTTCTCAGAAATGCTCTGCTTCAGGCGGATTCTGGCCTCGCGATTTGACGACGTTTTCAGCCAGATACAGTTCACCCCCGCCTGAGGGGTGTAATCGCGATGATCGCGCAGGACGTAGAGGTCGACCAGAGCGCCTTCCCTGACCAGAGCTTCTGCCAGTGTAAGTATGGTTTTTTCGGTACCGGCGCCCATCAGGCTTGTCACCATAATTCCGATACGACGTTGTTTCTCAGGCTGCATAGGTTCCCTGGTGTTCAAAGTAGCTGAGTGCAGGAAGAAGCTTTCTTATCATTACCTGCTCGCGATGTTTTGGCTTAATTTTCAGTGAAGAGGCTATGAGGTACAGGAACACAAACAGAGATTCATCTGACGTACGCAGAATGCGGTTTGCGCCACGATAATCCATCAGGGCGTAGGTAAACCCTTCGTCGTATTTGGAGTAGTAAAAAGCCAGATCCCAGCTACGGATGCCTACCAGATAGTACTGAAGGTCAATCAGGCGATAATCAAAATCCGATACAGAAAGAATATTCTGGCGTTTAAAATCACCATGGACCAGACCTACCTCACGCTCAAACAACGCCTCCCAGTTACGCATCACTGTACGCGCAACCAACGTAATTCGCTCACGAATACGCTGCCCCAACACCCCTCTTCGTTCTTCGAGAAAACCTTCTATAAACGCCAGCGCTTTTCCGGCATGTTCTTCACTGACAAGATGATGAAGTACTTTGCGTATATTCGTATCGGGACGAACCTGAGCCCGTAAAGTACGCCTATCCCCTAAAGCATGCTCATAATCGTCCACCTGCATAAGGCGCCAATGTAGTGCATGAATAACGGACGGCAGGTATCGAGAAGGCTGTTTCAGAAATGTACTGCTGGTAACGGCCAGATCGCTGCTGAGCTGGCGGTAATACACTGGCGCTGCCGTCAACTTTTCACCCTGATCATGTGACCAGCGGATAAAGCGGAATTCTCTCTCTGCTAACTCCGGTGCCTGTATTTTAGAAAGAGCAAGCGGTGTACGACCTGAATCACCATAATGGAGAAACATGCCCTGATTATTCACTCCACCTAATTCGGCATACTCAAGATTAAGAGTTGTAATTCGTAACTGACCCGATGCTTCACCGAGTACATCCAGCAGTATGCGCGGATTGATCGAATTTTCATTACAGATACTATGAACTCGGGCGATTGCCCTGGCCGTCCTGAGCCAGTTTCTTTTCATATCAGTATTCGTATCGTCCTTCTGCACCACGACGGATGTCCTTGCAGATATCTGCAATCATCGACTGTATTGCAATTTCCGCATCCGCGGTAAATAGAGCAATAGCCTCAAGTTCCTTTTCACTGAAACTTTCCAGGCATTCCGGAATAGCAGATGTCAAGCTACTTACTGTCAACGACCGGCCTGCTTCACCAAGAACATCAGTAAGCAGATATCTGACCTTCGGTGTGTTGGACTCCAGCGCGACAAAGGGAATTCTGTTTTTCAGGCACATGGTCACCGTATGATAGCGACCGGTAATAACCATTCCGTAGCCCTTAAGATAACGAATATAACTTCCTGCATCCGTTGCCAGTTTCCTGTCCGATTTCAGCCACTTAATGACATTTTTTACCCAAGGTCTTGGACTGCGAAGAAAACGGGCATTAGATGGACGGGCAACGACCATAGAGCGAAAATCAAAGCCGTTCTCATTGGCATAGGCCTCAAGAAAACGGCTATCCTCCTTAACAGCACTATCAACCACCAGGGTTCGATCAGAGTTGCTTTGATTGCTGCTATGCGAAGCATTTGATGCAAATGTCAGATCCGGAACATAGGCACCAGTCAGTCCCCCGAATTCCTGCAATTCTTTCAGGCTACCGCGATCACGCACATAAATGGCGCGTGCTCTTCCCAGGCTCTGATAGGCAGCAGCGGAATTTTTATGCAAAGTGGCATTGAGCAGATAACAGGGCTTTTTTAATGTTTCCGCAGCGAAGTCCACCATATCAACCAATGCCTGAGAAAAGCGGCGGCTATCGTTATGATGAATTGTGCCCTCACCATTAATAATAATGGCGTCAACTGGTGGCATACTCAGTATCCGTTTTTTATGGCGACGCCAGTCAACGCTGACTGGCCAGGTCCAGACCACTTCCACCCCTTGTTCACTCAATAAGCGAAGGAGGTTTTCCATAACCAGCATGCAACCAAAATGGTGGGTCGGACGAGTATCATTTATAACGGCAACTCTCATTGCGTTTTCATCTCCGGGCCACGTCCCGCAAGTATACGATCGAATAATTCGAGAGCTTCTGCTTCGTCAAACAGCCCGTTCTGAACATTCGGCCAGATAGCAGACTCACTACGGCGGATGATCACCGGACCATACTTGCCTTTCGCAGACACCTGAATCTCCGGATTACCCAGCGCAACCAAAGAATTCAGACGGTGTTTTCCACCAATATTCACCCACACCCAGTCCTCTCCATTGACCAGAAATTCACCGTGAATCTGCGTTGCTGAAGTCGGCTGGAAGCCTTTATCCCGAATACTTTGGAATACAGAAACCTGTCGCTCATACTCCATCTTTCCGACAGGAGCACTCACTGGGCCATAATACTGCCAGCCAAAGTCAGTCTGCTCTGAAGCACCCAGTTTAATCGCTTCCTTACCCAGTAAACGTCCGCTGCCCGACTTTACGGCTACCTGCTCAAGGCGTTGCTCCGGGTGACGGTTCCACCACGGCATGACCGCAGACATCGCTGGCATCGACGCAATTGCACTGATCTTCAGCCCCAGAAGTTCCCCAACCGTTTCAGGCTGAAATGTCTGATAAAAGGCTTCTAGAGCACTGCCCTCATACCTAGAATGGTCTTGGATGAGAATCTGCACAAATGGACTGTCTTGGACAGGAAACCCAAGAAAATTACTGCGACAGCGATCCGCGGCGACATGGGTCACAATCGCTTTGGCCTGACGGTAAGGAATCTCAGCCGGTGAACGGCTAAAAGGTTGGATATCTATTGCTGCTTTCCGGCCCTGCAGACGGCGGCGTAATAGCTGGAACATCGTCCGGATTCTCTGTTTATTGCAGCGGCTGACTATACAGCAAGCACCGGTTTGCGGAAACCTGAAAGGGCAAAGTCAGATAGTGATGAGCACCTCATTCTCAACCCGTTCCAGATCCGGGATCATCGCGGTAACCCCCTCAAACGTCACTGCGACCTTATCAAACTGCCCCATGCCCATGGCTTCGACTTCCTGTAGATCGTTTTCACCGACGTGCATCAATCGAGGAATACCCTGCACGAGGATGGCATAGAAAGGCATCTGAGGATTAGCATTGACCCCATTCACGATAATAAAGCGCGCATCAGGGTTAGGCGCCGGCGCAGCCTGACCGCTCATCAGTTCGTAACACAGAGCCGGAACCAGAGTTCCACGCCAGTCGAGGCGACCCAGTACCCAGTCTGTGCTGGCATTTGTCGTCAGCAAGTGCGAAAACGGAATAACCTCGGCTACCGTCACGTTCGGCAGAATAAGATTACGATCCTTCAACGGCACCAGCAGGCAGTCGACCTGTTCAGGCTTATTATCCGCACTGGTGATCTGGTTTTCGCTCATAATTCTCTGTCCATTTCTCTTTCAGATGTTCAACCAGCTTTAACGCTAACTGGTACGAATCACCGACGAAGGTGACCCTGCCTGTTTGAATCGCACTTTCAGGCATGGATGCGTTTCCACACCCTTCGGGCGCCTGAACCCAGATATCTGTGCCTTGCGGCAGCGCCGAGATACTCTCGGCTCCATCACTACCCATGCCGCTGAAAAGGATGCAACCGAAACGCTGCCGGGCGTGATTAAACACCACGTCGATCACGCCATCAATGGACGGTCCGTAAGGCCCATCCCAGGATGTACTCCCTACACTGATTCGATCCATACCAACCAGGTCGAAGGTCGTTGATACCGGCGCAATCAGCACTTCTCCAGCGGCCAGTACCGCTGCATTCTCGACATTTTTAAGTTGATACGCAGAATGACGCCCAACCGCCTGACACAAAGCCTGCTCAAATCTTTCATCAATATGCTGAGCGTACACAAACGCTACCGGCAATCCGGCTGGAAGCACATCAAGAAATTCTTTCACGGCTTCCGGGCCGCCGAGGGACGCTCCAAGTACAAAAATCTGCAAAGGAAGCTTCGAAGCGCCATCGGCAAATACATCAGGAAGCGGAATCTCCCTGTGTTGCTTCTGTTCCCATGGCATCTGACTGACTTCTGCCGCTGGTGCTGGCGTATCCGTCAGATCCCGAAGCTTTGTCAGTAGCTTCTTTTCCCATCGCAAAAAGCTGGTGCAATGATTATCTGGCGCATCGTCCAATCCCACCAGAACTGGCGCTTCACCGCTCAGTAAAGCGTCAAAACTCTCGCCACAAACGTCGTCATCATCACGAAAGGTAACCAACCATGCATCGGCATGAGTCTGCTCTATCGCCGCCAGAGTCATTCTTGCAGCGGGGATATTCAGGATTACTTCAAACCCCAGCCGCTGCAGAGACTCTGCCAGTATGCGTTGCTGCAAAAGGTCGCTGTTTATCACAGCGACTTTTGGGCTGGCCACTCAGTAAACCTCATGTCCCAGGAAGGCATTGATATTTTCCAGAAGCAATTCTTCCTGGAAGGGCTTACCCATGTATTCATTCACACCAATACTTCTTGCGCGCTCACGGTGCTTATCACCCGTCCGCGAAGTGATCATGATGATCGGCAGATCTTTTAAGCGCTCATCGTGACGTACCAGAGAGGCGACCTCAAAGCCATCCATGCGCGGCATCTCAATATCGAGCAGCATCACGTCAGGCTTCACATCCTGCAAGACTTCCATCGCATGCATACCGTCTTTCGCGGTCATTACTTCCATACCATGGCGTTCGAGCAGACGCGTAGTCACCTTACGTACGGTCACCGAGTCATCAACAACCAGTACTTTAGGCAGCCTGCGCTCCTGTTCATGACGCGCTTCTGCCGCTTTATTATCCAGCGCTTTCGCCTGTTGATACTCGAGGCTGGTGTAGGTCCGGATCATGGCTGGCAGATCGAGAATAATAACGACGCTACCGTCACCGAGAATCGTACCACCAGAAATGCCACGCACACTGGCATACTGAGGGCCGAGGCTCTTCACCACGATCTCACGGGAGCCAAGCAGCGCATCGGCCTGCAACGCAAAAGGAACCTGGCCGCGAACCAGTAGCAGAGGCAACGGCATATGCTGCCCTGATATTTTCGGGTGCGAATGCTCATCGAGCATAGCCCCCAGATAACCCAGTTGATAATCGCGGCCAGCGTAGTTAAAGAAGCGCTCGCCCTCTGGCTGATCGTACAGGTTTTGCAGTTCAGCGACAGAAGCACGAACAATGCCCTGAATGTTATTCAGAGGTACCGCATAGAGGTCTTCACCAATACGTACCATCAGTGCGCGGTTCACAGATACGGTGAATGGCAGGCGCACTTCAAACTCACTGCCTGAACCCGCTTCAGAGCGAATTTCTACACTACCGCCCATCTGCTTAATTTCGCTGCTAACGACATCCATGCCGACACCACGACCAGAAATCTGAGTGATGACTTCTGCGGTCGAAAAACCGGGCTGCAGAATAAACTGCAGAATGTCGTGTTCGGTCGGCTCGACGCCTTCCGGCACCATGCCACGCTCTCGCGCTTTCTTGAGAACAGCATCCAGGTTAATCCCTTGTCCGTCGTCACGTAAGGTCAGAACCACGTCACCGCCATCACGTCGGATATCAAGTTCAATGCTGCCCTTCTCGGGTTTACCCGCTGCCCGGCGCTGCTCTCCACTTTCAATACCATGGTCAACCG
Source organism: Thalassolituus sp. UBA3500 (assembly GCF_002377545.1). Taxonomy (NCBI): domain Bacteria; kingdom Pseudomonadati; phylum Pseudomonadota; class Gammaproteobacteria; order Oceanospirillales; family Oceanospirillaceae; genus Thalassolituus; species Thalassolituus sp. UBA3500. The sequence continues at coordinate 40,968 of NZ_DFQB01000055.1, forward strand.
CATTCCGAACCATGTGCTCAAGAGGCGAAATCATACGCTCAAGGATGGTTCGATCCATTTCACCGTCGGCGTTATTAACTCGCAGCTCGACCTGTTTATTCAGCTCAAGACTCACCTGACGAACAATACGACGCAGACGCGGCACCATGCGCTGGAACGGAACCATACGAGTCTTCATCAGACCTTCCTGAAGCTCGGTATTCACACGACTTTGCTGGAGCAACAGCGTCTCTGCGTCACGGGTTTTACCCGACAGGGTTTCCTTAAGATCGATAAGGTCAGATGCAGACTCCATCAATGCTCGCGAAAGCTGCTGCATTGCCGAATAGCGGTCCATCTCCAGAGGATCAAAGTCTTCGTAATCTGGTCCATGACGCTCCTGGCGGAAGATCACCTGAGCTTCGGTTTCAATATCCAGACGTCTCAGCTGATCGCGCATCCGGTCCAGCGTCTGATCCATTTCCGTCAGGGTTCCAGCAAAATCGCTGACCTGTTCTTCCAGACGACCGCGCCCAATGGCGGTCTCGCCAGCGAGGTTTACCAGGCTGTCCAGCAGATCGGCCGATACCTTTACAAGCTCGGTCGGTGCTTTGCGCTGCTGCGCCATAGCCGGTGGTGTGCGCTCTGGCGCCGTCTCAATTTCTTTGCCGGGAAGTGGCACGACGGCCAGCTGCGAGTTTTCAGTTTCAGCATCGGCTGACGCTTCTTCACCCAGCTCTTCTGTCAGTGAAGAATCACTGCTGGAGAGCGTATCAACATCACTAACCACATCCTGAGCAGAAACAGGTGAATCGACCACCAGCTCCTTCTCGCCCAGTACCAGGACGCCGTCACTGTCGAGCAGGTTTGCGACATCGTCAATTTTTGACTGCAGATTTTCCTGTCGTTCATGGATGTGTCTGAAGAAGGTGTCATCGAATCGCGCTTCACGTGACAACGCCTTCTGAATATCCGATTCGAAGTTATGCGCAGTGTCACCAATGACAGACAACCCGGCAAGACGAGCACCGCCTTTCAAGGTATGAAGAACACGCAACAGCTCGTCAGCACCTTGAGTCGATGCCGGTTCGGTGCGCCATGCCTCGACACCCTCATCCAGCGCTTCCATCAACTCACCAGCTTCTTCGAGGAAGATGCCAACAATTTCACGATCGCTTTCATCGGCAGTTTCAGACTGAACCGCGTAGGCTCGTGAATCTGCAGTCTCCGTTTCCTCAACAGGTGCCTGCTCAGTCCCACTACGCTGCGATGCTACCTTCAAGGCTTCAATCATACGTTCAGGATTCTCCGGGCCCTTGCCCTCCCTGACCGATTGCAACTGGGTAAAGAGTAGGTCGTGCGCACTTTGCGCTAGCGGCAGCGTATCTTCGGACAGATCAATAACGCCGTCGTTAAGGCGTTCATAGAGTGTTTCCAGTTCATGGCACAAGTCAGCAACTTCAGGCAGCTCAGCCATTCGAGCGCCACCTTTCAGGGTGTGCAGCTCTCGCTGAAGCTCGGCCACTGGCAGAAGGTCGTCGGGTGTTTTTTCCCACTTCTGCATGATGGCTTCAATAGCTTCGGTAATTTCTTCCGCTTCCTCCAGGAAGATATCGAGAATCAGATCGTCTTCCTGCTCTTCGATGTCTGCCTGTTCCAGTTCACTCAATGACGTTTCATCAACCTCTGGAACGGGTGGTGTATCTGCAGCCTCCTGCGAAAGCATTCCTTCAACCACAGACGACTCTGGCACCTGAGGCTCCGAAAATTCAGCGACAGGTACCTCTGCAGACTCTTCGTCGGCCGGGTCTTCTGACCGCGGCTCTGGCTGGTCTTCGATTTGCTGAGACTCAGGGAACTGCCAGTCACGCACGCGGCGGACAGTCTCCGACACATCAGGAAGGTCCTGACCAGCGGCCAGACAATCCATCATATTGAGAAGCTCTTCGTGAGCGTCGCTGATAAAACCAACCAATTCTGGCTCAGGGTGAGCTGCGGCCTGTCCCGCTCCCTGGTAGAAGTGATGCAGCGCCAGAGCCATTTCTTTCACAGCAGGAATACCAGCATCGTCTGCAGCCTGCGCCGCCGAAGCCAGATCTGACGAAATAGTATCGAGCACTTCCGAACGATCTTCTTCCTGCCAGGTCTGCAGGAGTTCATCTGCTTCGATCAGGGAGTCCATGCCGGAAGCCAGAAAATGACTGATCGCCTCAGTCGAAATGCCAGCCTGCGAGTCGCCCTGATACATCGGCTGAAGCTGCTCTGTTTCAATGACAGCGGCACGTTCCATTAAAGGCGGTGCTTCTGGCATATCCTCAAGCAGCATCAACTGATCGACGGTCAGATAAGAACGAAGCGCTGCAGACGCATCATTGAGCAGTGATGCGAGGTCCGGTGTGTTCGGTAAACGGAATGCACGAAGTTCTTTCGTTAATTTTTCAATGACAGATGCAACATCGGCGAGCGGAGCCAGCTCTGCCATGTGAGCACTTCCCTTAAGAGTGTGCAGAGCGCGCTGCAGAGCATCACTGATCTGGTTGCCACAGGCCGTTTCGTTCGACTCGCTAACAAACTCATCGACAACCGCAAGATGTGCTTCAGCTTCGGCAATAAAAATTTCCAGCAGCGCGGCGCGATCTTCTGCCTCCTGCTGAGCATCGGCGTCTTCTGCAGCCTCCGGATTAAGGGTTTCTTCCAACACGTCCATGTCTTCATCCGGACGACTTCCGTCTGCATCGAGATCAGCAGAAACCTGATCTTCAAGCTCCGGCGCATCATCCCCTGAGCCTGGCAGAGTCGCCGGCTGGTTGCCTTCGGCGGTGGCAAAGGCATAATCCATGTAAGGCTGAACATCAATTGAAGCGGCGCGCTTCGCACGGAAATCTTCGATCAGGCCGGGGAGCTGCTCGACCACACGATCAACGAACGCAATCATGTCATCGTTAACGGAAATCGTTTCATCGAGCACGCGGTTAAACATGTTTTCGACAGACCATGCCAGCTCACTGACATCGTCTGCTTTCACCATACGCCCACTGCCTTTCAGGGTATGGAAAGAGCGCCTTACCGTGGTCAGGGCTTCACTGTCGTCCTGATTCTGGCGATAAGCGGGCCAGAACTCGCCAAGAGTTTCGGTAACTTCTTCAGCTTCCTCGAGGAAGACTTCAATGATCTCATCGTCAATGAGGTCATCGTCGGCATCTTTTTGTGCAGAGCTTTCAGATTGTGTCGGGACCTCATTAACCAGTTCTTCATTGAGCTCATCATCAAGCTCAATGACAGGAGGCGTCTCGGCATCATCCTTGGCCAGGTCCTGGTTGCTCTCTACCAACTCATCGTCAAGACCGAGCGCTTCAGAGAAGCTGGTGACATCAACCGCTTCATCGGCAAAACCTTCCGGTAGCTCAACATTTGAGAGATCTTCAGACGCCGCCGCCTCAATACCGCAGCGCTCCATTAACTTACTGAGCGTATTCTCTGCACGCTCAATAATGGCGATATCGGTGGTAGTTGCTTCATCTGAGTAACGCTCAAGGTAATACTCAACACCGCTGAGAACTTCGGCGACCATATCCATCACACCCCACTCAGGGGCTGGGCGGTCGGCCAGTAACGCTTGCTGTACAAAGGTTGAAAGGTCAGATAGCAATACCGCAACGCGCGGCATTGGGATCATATTCAATGACCCCTCAATCGAATGCAGAAGGGATGGAACCTCCTGTAATTTCTCGGTTGACCACTGGTGAGCAATGTAAGAGACGACGCCGTCTTTCACCTGCTCCAGTACATTCCGCGCTTCACGCAATACTGCACGCTGAGCATCAGACATCGCACTGTCGCTCACCGACTTGCTGGTATCGCCATCGCGGATCATGCCATTGAGTGTTGCCTCGACATACAGAAGTGCGCCTGCAACATCGAGCAATTTACTGTCCTGCTCGTCACTGGCCTCTGCTTCCAATAGCGAAACAATCGCGCTTTCCTGCTCCTGCATCACCCGTCGCGGCATTCCCAGCCCCAACATTCCCATCGTATCGGCAACCTGACGGACAGTACTTCGGATCGACGTGAGAGCGGGTTCGCGTTCTGCAGAACCACGGACGACCTGATCCAGCTCATCCTTAACAGTAGAAATTTCTTCAATCAGAGCAGTTAATGCACCCGATACAGCATCAGAGCCTGCGCCCATGGCGTGGTCTTCAGCATCTTCCGCATTCGGCAGAGCTTCAGCCAGCCTGAAACGCTTCTGCACCAGGCGAATAGCATCACCACGTACATCGGTACGGGCCACGTAAAACAGCAGATTTTTCAACAGCTCTTCAGCGGGCGGACGATTTATCGCCGCAACACCTTTATCAAGGCCGGTTTTCAAAAGCTGATCAAGCTGACGCAGCAGAACCTTTGCACTCTTCGGCAAGCTTTCCTGTTTCAGTAACCATTCACTGAACGCCAACGCTGGCAGCCAGACAATCCCCTGAGGTGTACCTCCCATGGACTTATTTAATTTGGCGAAGAGCTTGTTGATGTAGTGCTTTGCGAGATCAGGGTCACGATCCTGCAGCAGCTGCAAGGTTGCGGTCTGCAACATCTGCCGTGTTTTACGCAACCATGGCGAGAAGTTGGGTTGCGTAAACAGATTTTTCTGCGCTCCGGTTAATGGCGCATTGTGTTCGACATGAGGCGTGAACAATGATGTTTCAGACAGGAAGTTTTCGCCTCGGGTCGAGCGTAGTTCATTCAGAATGGGCAACAACACGACGGGCAGATCCCGACGCCCGACCTTCACATGCTCCAGATAATGAGGAAGCTGAATAATCGCCTGCATCAGGACTTCAAGGCCGTCCTGTTCATTGCTCAGGGAACCCTCGGTCAACGCCAGAGCAACCGCTTCCATCTCTTCAGCCAGCAGCGCAGCTCCGTAGAACTCCACCATCTGCAATGTTCCATGCACCTGGTGCAGGTAACTTAAACAGAAGCGCAGACGGCTTCTGTCTTCGGGGTGTTCAACGTACGCTTCAAGTGCCTGCTGAGCCTGTTGCAGCGTATCCTGAATTTCCCCTTTTACCCATTCCAGGGCGATGTAGTCCTGACTCATCGCCTTGCACTCTCCCCTGTCGATGTGGATTGTTTGCGGACAAACGCGGTCACCTGACCGCTGTGCACCGATTCTAATAACGGATGCTCCCAGTCCACCATTTCACCGAGCCCGATAACCAGTAAGCCTCCCGGCGCAAGACGTTGCGCGAGAGCATCAAGAATTTCCCGCCGACGCCAGCGACGAAAATAAATAAGAACGTTCTGACAGAAGATCACGTGCTGCGACTGTAGCGGACAACTCTTGAGATTAAGAATATTGACCTGGCTGAAGCAGCAGCGGCGACGCAACTGAGCAGCAACCTCTACCTGCTGAGAAGACAGCGGAGCAATAGCCCAATTGTGGTATTCAACCGGAATACGCTCCAGCGCCCGCAACGGGTAACGGCCACTGCGAGCCTTGCGCAGTACAATGGTTGAGATATCGGTACCAGTAATGGAGTACTTCAGACCGGTCGATGCGAGATTCTCTTCGGCAAGCATCGCCAGTGTGTAGGCTTCCTCTCCAGAGGAACAACCAACACTCCAGAACTCCATTGTCTCCTCACGGGCCTGAAGGCGCGGACGCTGACGGCGCATATGCTCAACGACCAGCTGCAAAGCATCGGGGTCGCGGAAAAAACGCGTCTCCTGAACAGTGAGCCTGTCGACCAGTGTCGACCACTCCATCACACCAGAAGGGCCGTCCTGAATCTTTTCGTAGTACTCACCATAGTCGCGAATGCCAAGTTCCAGCATGCGCAGACCCAAGCTGGTCTGTAGGAAAGAGCGCCGCTGTTGGGGCAGAAACATCCCTGTGCGCTCCTCCAGCAATCCCTGCCAACGATTAAACTGTACATCGTCTAGTTCAGGGACCGTACTCAGACCATTGCGGATTGACTGGCTCATGTATCAGACCGTTGCGTCAGAGCCCTCAGAGAGTGCTCTGCTCTTCTTCGGTTTCTTCATGAAATTCTGCGTCGCTCACTGTTTCAGGCAGCTTAAAGCCGGCAACAGATTCACGCAGCATATTCGCCATTTCAGCGAGGTTACCAATCGACTTCGCAGTCGCGGTCGTACCGGCTGAGGTCTGAGACGTAATTTCCTGAATCACGTTCATCGTGTTGGAAATATGACCCGCTGACGACGCCTGCTGACGTGCGGCGTTGGAAATGTTCTGAATCAGCTCTGCGAGGTTGTTTGATACGCTTTCGATTTCTTCCAGCGCCACACCCGCATCCTGTGCCAGACGGGCACCACGAACTACCTCGGTGGTGGTCTGTTCCATCGAAATAACGGCTTCGTTGGTATCGTTCTGAATCGTTTTAACCAGAGCTTCAATCTGCTTGGTCGCCGCCGCAGAACGTTCTGCCAGACGCTGTACTTCGTCCGCAACTACCGCGAAGCCCCGACCGGCGTCACCCGCCATCGATGCCTGAATAGCCGCGTTCAGAGACAGAATGTTGGTCTGGTCAGCAATGTCGGTAATCAGGGAGATGATGTCACCAATTTCCTGGGACGACTCACCCAGACGTTTAATACGCTTAGACGTTTCCTGAATCTGCTCACGGATGTTATCCATGCCGCTGATCGTCGACTGTACAACCTCAGAGCCTTTGTTCGCGATCGCAACCGACCGCTCCGCAACCGCAGATGATTCAGAGGCGTTGGCGGATACCTGGTCAATCGACACCGCCATTTCGTTGATCGCTGCAGAGGCACCGGCAATTTCCTGGGCCTGGTGTTCAGATGCTTCAGCAAGATGCATCGCTGTCGCCTGAGTTTCCTGAGCCGCCGACGATACCTGTACCGCAGTATCATTAATCGAGGATACCAGTACGCGCATCTGGTCGATCGCAAAGTTAATCGCGTCGGCAATAGCGCCGGTAAAGTCTTCGGTTACGGTCGCGGACGCTGTCAGATCACCGTCTGCAAGGTCAGCAATTTCATCAAGAAGACGCAGAATCGCAACCTGGTTCTGTTCATTCGTCTGACGAGTATCCTGCTCTCGCTGCTGAGCATCTTCCTCGCGCTCACGGGCGCTCTTAGATTCTGTACGGAAATAGATATACGCAAACAGCAGTGCAATAAACGCAAGAACATAACCACCCAGCTGAATCATGTTACGTTCTTCAGCGTTATTCTGAATTTCATTGGTCAGAACAGAGGTCTGTTCAAGCAGAACACGAGAATTCTGGAAGATATTGTCGGAGGCTTCACGAACCTGGAAGAGTTCAGGAGAGGTTTCCAGAATTTCGTCAACAGAGCCCGATACAAATTCAAACAGCTCAGCGACTTCAGCCAACGCATACACCGCTTCTTCGTTCGTTACCTGAGAAATATTCATGGCGATGTTGCCCTGAATCATACCGTTCAGTACCCGACCGAACAGCGAGGCGTCACGACCGAAAGCGTCCGCCGCCATCACTGCGTCATCACCACCTGCCAGTACCTTGTTTACTGAGCGGACGATACGTTCCGCGAGCCAGGACTGACGTTGGGCAACTGCAACCTGCTCAGCAGGGGCGCCACTTTCAAGCAGAATATCAACGATCTCATCGTACTCAACCTGCAGTTGAGGAATCGTTTCAGAAAGAAGTTCGGCCACTTCGTGAACCGAGAGAACAATCTGTTCAGAGCGAATAATCTGGTCAGCATCTTCACGTACGCTGCTCCAGGTTTCCTGAACACCCGACTGCGCGGCATCTTCTGACGGAGGCAGGCTCGTTGCACTATCACCGGAAGCGAGATATCCCCAACGCTTATCGAAGTTATCACGGGCCTGACGCAGCTGAGTAAATGCGTCAGGCTTACCGCCTGCGGCTTCCACTGCGTTTTTCGCCAATTCCTGTGACAGAACCCGTAGCTCACCCGAGTGCTCGAGATACTGTTCATCTTTTGTGGCCAGAATGTTGACCCCAATGGTGATACCAATGAAACCGATCAGGAAAACGAACATCAGAACAATGGCACTGAAGTTACTCTTTTTCCCCTGATTTACTGTGTTTCCACTCATGCCGTCCTCTCCAAACTCGCTGCATGCTTATCCGACCCGACGGGCCAGTAAATTGTTATTATTTTCCGTTCCGTGTTTATACGGCGATATTCATAAACTCAGGTGATCTCAACAGCTCACCAAACTCCATGACTGGCCAGTTCCTGCCATCGCGTTCAAAAGCTTTCGCAACAAAGGGCGCGAGAGCATCAGGCACCTGCGGCACAGGCACCTCCCGGTCTACCGGAAAACTTTGCATACCAAGCACTGCGTCTACGAGCAGGCCGGTAAGGTATTCATCCTGCTCAATCACCAACACCCGCTGGCTACGCCAGTTACCACGGGATGGCTGACCAAGCAGACCATTGAGATCCATAACAGACACCATACGTCCACGGACGTTGGCTATACCCAGCACCCAGTTTTTGACGCCAGGCACACGGGTTACTTTTGGCATCTGCAGAATTTCCACGACATCCGCCATATTGGCGACGTATTGCTCATTACCTAGCAGAAATCCGATTCCGCGCCAGGTCGATACAGTTTCAACCTGCTGAGGCAGCGGCGACGCAAAACGTCGGCTGCGATTTTCCATCGCGGTGAGCAGAGCAAATGGTGTCATGCCTTCAGCCTTCTTCAGTGCCGATCAAAGCGTTGATCTCTGACAGCAAACGACTTTCAGAGACAGGTTTAACCAAATAGCCTGAGGCCCCCTGACGCTTACCCCAAACCCTGTCGGTCTCCTGATCTTTGGTGGTCACGATCACAACGGGAATATTCTTGGTTTCAGGGCTCCGCGTTAGCTGACGGGTTGCCTGAAAGCCATTCAGGCCAGGCATAACAATATCCATCAGAACAAGATCCGGAAGCTCTTGACGAGCAACCGCGACACCATCAGCACCGTTTTCTGCATTCAACACTTCGTGGCCGTTTTTCTCGAGCACCGCCCGGAAAGCCTCGGTTTCCGTTGGTGAGTCATCCACCACAAGAATGCGCGCCATGCTACTTACCCCTTACTTATTTCGCGTGCTGACGGATAGAACCGAGCAGCTCTTCTTTACTGAATGGTTTGGTCAGATACTCATCAGACCCAACAATACGACCTTTGGCTTTATCAAACAGGCCGTCTTTACTCGACAACATGATGACTGGGGTAGACTTAAACTTGGAATTATTTTTGATCAGGGCGCAGGTCTGATAGCCGTCCAGTCGCGGCATCATGATATCGACGAAAATAATATCCGGGTCGGTATCGGCGATTTTAGCCAGGGCATCGAAACCGTCAGTGGCTGTAATGACTTCGCAGCCAACTTTTTTCAGCAGGGTTTCGGCAGTACGACGGATTGTCTTACTGTCGTCAATCACCATGACCTTTACATCTTGAAAATTATCGTCCATACGACAGGCCTTTCACCATCCAATTATCTGTTGTTGTTTTACTCTGATTGGCCAAAGAGTTCTGTGACTCAACCCTCAGACCGGCAAGAGCCCCCGACTGTCCTGCAAAGAATACAGAAAATCAGTCGTTTCCCCGGGGCCACCGGGACGCTCCGCTTTTGTATCACACTCCGCCCGGGCAGGCTAGAGAGCATACCGGGAACCCTGCCTGATGCAACACACTGTCACTGACAAAGGCTCGACAAAACGCTGAAAAAGCCAAATCGGATACGTTACAATCCGACGATTAATTATTCCTGTCACTCAGATGACTGACCACGCAGCGGAGACGCAATGACTATAAGACTTGGCGTAATCATGGACCCTATTCAGGACATCCACTTCAAGAAAGACACTTCCCTCGCGTTGTTAAATGCAGCACAGGAACGAGGCTGCGAACTCTGGTACATGGAACAACCTGATCTCTCTATTCAGAAAGGCCGCTCATATGGCCGCATGGCGCCCTTAAACGTGGCGATGAATCCAGAACACTGGGCTGATCTGGGTGACTTCGAAGACCGTCCATTGGCGGAACTCGACATCATCATTATGCGCAAAGACCCACCGTTTGATAGCGAGTTTATCTACAGCACCTACATTCTTGAACGTGCCGAAGAGGAAGGTGTTCTTGTTGCTAACCGTCCTCAAAGCCTGCGTGACTGCAACGAAAAAGTATTCGCTACAGCCTTCCCTGACCTTATGTCACCGACCATCGTTGCGCGACGTGCCGACCTGTTGAAGGCATTTCACGCAGAGCACGAAGACGTAATATTTAAACCGCTCGACGGTATGGGTGGCTCCTCCATCTTCCGACTCAAAAAGGATGACCCTAACGTCAGCGTCATTATCGAAACTCTGACCGCTCACGGCACACAACAGATCATGGCGCAGAAATTCATTCCTGAAATCACATCGGGCGATAAGCGCATTCTGATGATTAATGGCGAGCCCGTTCCGTACAGCCTCGCTCGCATTCCTGCGCAAGGCGAGACACGCGGCAACCTGGCCGCCGGCGGACGCGGAGTCACGCAAGAGCTCTCGGAAGACGATCGCCGCATCGCCAGCATCATCGGTCCTGAGCTGATAAAACGCGGCCTGTATTTTGTTGGCCTGGACGTCATCGGCAACTGCCTGACAGAGATCAACGTCACCAGCCCGACTTGCGTGCGGGAAATTTCGCGCGACAGCGGTATCGACGTCGCCGGACAACTGATCGATACACTACTGGAAATCCGCCGTTCCAGTGTGGACAATTCCTGAAGGTGAGAGCAGACTTGCGCGCACAACGACGGAGACCCTGACAGACCATGAGTGCCCAGACCGTATCAAGCAATGACCGCATGATGTTCGCGATCTTCGTCGCGCTCATGGTGCACGCCATGCTAGTGCTGGGCATCAGTTTCAGTGCGCAGGAAAGCCCGGCTTTCAGTTCGACACTGGACGTCACCCTGGCAGGCTACCGCAGTGATGAAGCGCCCGAAGATGCCGACTTTCTTGCCCAGGAAAACCAACAGGGCAGCGGCACTCTGGACGAAGCGCAGATGCAGACCACGGACGTTGAAGCCGACTTCCACGCCAACGACATCCGTGAGAACGTACGCGAAGAACAGATGCCAACGGCTCCGCGCCTGCAGGACAGCCAGCATACCCAAGTTGTTTCAACCACCCGCAGTCCTGATAAACAGCAACAGCAGATTGCAGAACAACAACCGCCTGCCCCAGATATTCCGGACGGCCCTCAACAAAGCTTATTTGAGCGCAGCCTCGAAATCGCCAGCCTGCAGGCTAAGTTGGATACCGAACGCCAAATGTACGCACGAATGCCGCGTATTCATCGTCTGACCGCTGCATCTACAATGAAAGCGACCGACGCTTACTACGTGAATTTATGGCGTCAGAAAATTGAGCGAATGGGTGCCATTAACTATCCACAGGAAGCTGAAAACTGCTACGACAATTGCCGTTTACGGATCTTAGTGTCCATCAACCCTGATGGCAGCATCCATGAGCTCGCAGTGCTTGAGTCTTCGGGCCGCAGAGTACTCGATGAAGCTGCCACACGAATTGTCCGCCTTGCTGCTCCGTTCGCCCCATTTACCAACGAAATGCGGCGCGAAATGGATAGACTGGAAATCATCCGCACCTGGCAATTCACCGGTGACCGTTACCTCTCGGGGTCAAACTGATGCTTGAACTGAACAGCCTGCGTAACCACCTGTTGATTGCGATGCCCGGCCTTGATGGCTCCTGGTTCGGCGGCACGGTCACCTACTTATGCGAACACAACGCGGATGGCGCGATGGGGCTGGTACTGAACAAGCCCTCCAGTATTGAGTTCAGTGATATCTGCGAACAGCTGGATATTGATCGTCGTAGCCACATTACGCCTACCATCCTTCAGGGCGGACCAGTCAGTCCGGAGCAAGGTTTTATTCTGCACGAAGAAACCGGAGACTGGGGCGCCACCATGAATATTACAGAGAAAACCCACCTGACGTCGTCTCAGGATATTCTGCGTGCGATTGCTCAAGGAACAGGACCTCAGAATTACATGCTTGGTCTTGGCTACGCCGGCTGGAGTGCAGGCCAATTGGACGAAGAGCTGCGCGAAAACGCCTGGCTCACACTGGAGGCAACTCCCGACCTTCTTTTTCGCCTCGACCAGCGCGACCTTTATGATGTTGCACTCAGTAAATTGGGTGTCAGTGCCGAATTCCTCAGTGATGAGTCAGGCCATGCCTGATACTCCTCAGATTCCTGATCGTATCACTTCCGTCATGGGGTTTGATTTTGGCACCCGACGCATCGGCATTGCTATTGGCCAGCGCCTGACAGACAGTGCCAATGCTCTGGAGCCCATCAAAGCCAGAGACGGCGTACCCGACTGGGACTCTCTGGAGCGCATTATTAAAGAATGGCAACCTGACGCCTTTGTCACTGGCTTGCCACTCAATATGGACGGCACCCCTTCAGAAATGAGCCGGAGAGCGGCAAAATTCTCCCGCCGTCTGGAAGGTCGTTTCCATCGCCCTTCGTACACGCAGGACGAGCGCCTGACCAGCTACGAAGCGAAAGGCATGGTCATTGAAGATTCTGGGCATCAGAACTTTGGTGACTACTCGGTAGACGGCCTCGCTGCCTGCCTGATTCTGGAAAGTTGGATGTCAGAACACCCGAAAGCAGGAGACTAATGATGAATCTGCCGGACATAGAACACATTACTCAAGACCTGGCTGAGCAAGTCAGTGAGCTGATTAGCGAGCGCCAGCTCGACAACCCCTTATTGGTCGGTATCCGAACGGGCGGCGTCTGGGTTGCAGAACGTCTCAATGACACACTGAAATGTGCCGACGACGTCGCCACACTTGATATCAGTTTCTACCGCGATGACTTCACTCGTCACGGCCTGCACCCGAAGGTTCAGGGGTCAGAGCTGCCGGACTCCATTGAAGACCGACACATCATCCTGATCGATGACGTCATCATGAGCGGCCGAACCATACGCGCCGCCATGAACGAGCTGTTTGATTATGGCCGCCCAGCCAGCATTACCCTTATATGTCTGCTGGATATCGGTCGTCGCGAATTACCGATTCAGCCAGACCTCTGCGGAGCGACTCTGGCATTAAATGATGGCCAGCTGGTCAAGCTGACCGGCCCGCGCCCTTTAGTTCTGACTCTGGCCTGAACAGGAACACCACATGACTGATCCCAACACAGTCCAGCTCACCGAAGACGGACGCCTTAAGCACTTCCTGACGACTGAAGGCCTGAGCCGCGAGCTACTCACAGAAATTTTAGACACCGCGGACTCATTTATCAGCACACAGGAGAGAGCAGTAAAAACCGTTCCTCTGCTGCGCGGTAAAACCGTCGTCAATCTGTTTTTTGAAAACAGCACCCGGACCCGTTCAACCTTCGAGCTCGCAGCGAAACGTCTGTCGGCGGATATTCTCAACCTCGATATCGCGCGCTCGGCGACTTCTAAGGGGGAAACCTTAATGGACACCCTCTGGAATCTTGAGGCCATGTACAGCGACATGTTCGTTGTACGCCATTCAGACTCAGGCGCCGCCCATTTCATTGCCGAACAGGTAACGCCAAACGTCGCCATTATTAATGCCGGTGACGGTCGCCACGCGCACCCGACTCAGGCTATGCTTGATATGCTCACAATCCGCCGTCACAAAGGCGATATCGAAGGAAAAATCGTTTCTATTGTCGGCGATATTCTGCATTCACGGGTTGCCCGCTCTCAGATCCACGCCCTGCGCACGCTAGGCGCTGCCGAAGTCAGAGTCATTGGCCCCGGAACCCTGCTACCTTCTGATATCGAAAGCATGGGCGCCGTTCCTTATTACGATATGAAAGCGGGGCTCGCCGACTGCGACGTGGTCATCATGCTGCGCCTGCAGAAAGAACGCATGCAGAATGCATTGCTTCCATCGGAAGGCGAATTTTTCAAACTATACGGTCTGACCGAAGAAAAGCTCGCGTTTGCTAAACCCGATGCCATCGTTATGCATCCGGGCCCGATCAACCGCGGTGTTGAAATTGAATCGGCCGTCGCCGACGGCAATCAGTCCGTCATTTTGAACCAGGTCAGTTATGGCATTGCCGTGCGGATGGCCGTGATGGCCATGGCTATGAGTGGCCAGCAAACACCGGTAAACAGTGAGGAGCCTGCCTGATGAGATATCTGCATATTGCCAATGCACGGGTAATCAATCCTCAGACTCAAACCGATGAAGTCACAGACGTATTTGTTGCCGATGGTCGGATCGCTACAGTCGGCCGTCGACCAGACGCCGGTGAAATTGAACATACGATCGATGCCACCGGCCAATGGTTAATGCCGGGGCTGATTGATCTCGGTGGTCATCTGCCCGAACCGGGTTACAGCCAGAAAGGCAGCATTGCCAGCGAAACAGAAGCGGCCGCCCGCGGTGGCTTCACGCACATCTGCAGCTTACCGGACACCAAGCCGGTCGCCGATACCTCCGCTGTGATCAAGCTTATTCTGGAAAAAGCCGGTAAAGCCGGGTTCAGCCGCGTACTGCCACTGGGTGCCATGACACAGGACCTCGCAGGCGAGCAACTGGCCAGCATGTACACCCTTGCTGAAGCAGGCGCGGTCGCCATGAGCAACGCCCGTCGTCCGATCAAAAACAGCTATGTATTGCGACGCCTGATGGAATACGCAGCGACCTACGATATTCCGTTATTCCTGAATGCCAATGATCTCAGCCTGTCAGATGGTGGCTGCATGCACGAAGGTCCGGTGGCCACCCGCATGGGTTTACCGGGGATACCCGAGACCGCTGAAACTATTGCTCTGGCACAGATTCTTCTGCTGGTAGAGCAGACTGGTGTTCGCGCTCACATCAGCCAGATCACCTGTCGACGCAGTGTCAGCATGCTACAACAGGCGCTGGAAAATGGCTTACGGGTAACCGCCGATACACCACTGGCGAACCTGCTGTTTACCCACGAAGCTGTTACCGGCTACAACAGCCTGTACAACGTACAGCCACCGTTACGCAGCGAGCGCGATCGAGAGGCACTGGTGCAAGCCGTTGCCCGCGGTGAACTTGCCATCAGTTCAAACCACAGCCCTCATGAGCTGGCGGCCAAGAAAGCACCGTTTTCTGATGCCGAGCCCGGCATGAGTCAGTATGACGCTTTTCTACCGCAGGCGATGACGCTGGTGACGCGCGAAGAGCTGACCGTAGAGCAACTGGTGCGAGCCATATCCGTCACACCTGCGAATGTCCTCGGGCTTCCGCAGTCTCTGACGGAAGGCGCTGACTTTAATGCGGTGCTGTACGATCCAGAGGGTGAATACACACTCTCTGCCTCAGAAATTGCCTCTGGTGGTCATAACCACCCTCTGTTAAACCGAACGGTGTCGGGCAAGGTAGCGCAGGTATTTCTGGAGGGTTGCCGGATAAGCTGATTCTGACAGAAACAGTAAAACGGCGAAAAATGCCGGGCCATCTATACTGAGATACACACCCACGTTGTGCAGTAAGTGATGAACCCGGCCAA
The DNA here is from genome assembly GCF_002377545.1 of Thalassolituus sp. UBA3500. Classification (NCBI taxonomy): domain Bacteria; kingdom Pseudomonadati; phylum Pseudomonadota; class Gammaproteobacteria; order Oceanospirillales; family Oceanospirillaceae; genus Thalassolituus; species Thalassolituus sp. UBA3500. The sequence continues at coordinate 56,500 of NZ_DFQB01000055.1, forward strand.
CCCTACCCCGGACCAGAGCACTCTGAATCGCTGGCGTCAGAACTTTCTTGACCTCAACGCTCAGAAGCTGGCTTCCGCGCGAGAACAACTATCCCCCCGACAGCAGGCCGTGCTGGACGTTCTGCCGCTCCTGCTGCACTGCAATGGTTCTCGTTTGCCGGGCTATGTTGCACCGCACACTCCCTGCGGGATCACTGGGTACACCCCTACGCTTGAGCATCATTCAGCACTGCACCAGTTCGCCCGGGGCGCACAGATTCCCAGAGATCCGGGCCAACGGTGTATTGAAGGCGTGTTCCTGATGGGCAGCCTGGGCAGTGTTGCCCAAAGCCGCAACAGCGACCTTGATGTCTGGCTATGCCACGACGAGCTGCTAACGGATCAGCAGATCAGCGATCTGCAGGAGAAGTGTACGCGCATCGAAAAGTGGGCAGACTCACAAGGCACAGAAGTCCACTTTTTTCTGATGAACCTCAAAGACTTTCGCGACGGTCAAAGCCAGTCCGCGGATGGCGAAGACTGCGGCAGCAGCCAGCACCTGTTGTTACTGGATGAGTTCTACCGCAGTGCTCTTTGGTTAGCCGGTAAAACTCCACGCTGGTGGTTAACCCCTGAGGATCTGGAATATCAGGCCGACAGCTACTGGACCAGACTTACGGACAACCACCTGATTGATGTCGCCGAGTGGCTGGATGTCGGCAGTCTGCCGACCATTCCCGCCGGAGAATTCGTTGGCGCTGGCCTGTGGCAACTCAACAAAGGGCTCAGCAATCCATACAAGTCACTGCTGAAACTTCTGCTCAACCGTGAGTATGCTTCCGCGTATCCTGATATCCGACCGCTCGCCTGGGATTTCCGCAAACAGGTTCAGGACGGTGGCGCCGACCTGCTGAACACAGATCCTTACCTGCTGATGCTACGTCGCCTGGAATCTCACCTCGGAGAGGAGGAAAGCGACCTTCGCGATCTTATGCGTAGAGCTTTCTACTTCAAGTCAGGCGTTCAACTAACAAGACTGGTCGGCAACCAACACCAACAACGCCGGGTGAAGGCACTCGAAGAGCAGGTAAAGGAATGGGGCTGGACCTATACCTACCTCGATGATCTGGACAGTCGCCAGAGCTGGCCCGCACGCAAAGTGATGAACGAGCGTAATGCACTGGTAACGCAAATGCTGAACAGCTACCGCGCGCTCGCTACGTTTTCGCAGGAGCACGCGCAATCCCTGCACATTAAAGAGCGCGACCTCAAAGTACTCGGCAACCAATTGTTCGCAGCGTTCAGAGCCGAGCCGGGCAAGATCATCGACATTAACCCGAAAATCCGTAGCGATATGGAAGAGGAAAAGCTGACCCTTAACCTCAAAGACGGCATCTGGCAACTGATCCCCGGCAGCTGGCGCCCGGGAGACGACAGCGCCGTACTGATGCAGACTCCTTCAATCATTGAAGCGCTGGTGTTTGCCCGGCGTAACGGCATGCTCACCAGCCACTCCCATGTCGCCCTGTATCCGGCGCATAACCCAGTGACCCAATACGAACTCAGGTCTCTGCTGCAGGACATTATGGAAATCCCCCTGCCGGGGAAAAAGAGTATCGACTTTGAAAACGATCAGACGCCACTGCGCTGGCATTTGTTCGTTAATCCCGGGGTAAATCCTCAACAGTCGTTGTCGCGACGCGGCATGCAGAAAATCAGCAACCGTGACGACGCCCTGGGCTTCAGCTCAAGCCGCGAAAACCTGGTTCAGTCTGTTGAGTTATTGACCATCACCAGCTGGGGAGAGTGGCAGGTCAGTTATTACACCGGCGCCGACACCGTGCATGAAGCAATGCTGCAGGTACTGAATTTTCGCAGTAAGGCCGACACTCAGGCCTGGCCAGAATGGCGTATCCACTGTCACTGTCAGGTGCGGTCAGTCGCAATCCAGAAGCGTCTTGAACAGTTACTTAATGATCTGATTGATCACCTGTCGCAGGCGAAGCCAGCGCCCTACTTACTTCAGACCGGCGACAGTTTTCATCTGATTGAATACCGCCGGCGAGAGGTCGTCAGTCACCATGCAGAAAGCCTTAAAGCACTGATCAAACTCCTGGCCCGCCCGCGCCCCCGCTTCCGGCGCTGGCAGCTCGACCGTCATGCGCTACCCAGTAGCCCACTGCGCCTGATTCTGGAACAAAGCGAGGGCGACGAGTGGCACGTCTGGTACTGGCGTCAGAAAGGCAAAGTGTTTCTGTACGTGATGGACCAGTTTGGTTCTCTGCATTATCAGGAACAGAGTGATACAGATATTCGCTCAACCCTGGTGCCCGTATTGCGGTTTATCCGTCGACTTAATCAACGCTGGGCTGATGAATCACAGCAGCCCCTCTGGCCCCTGCATCTGAGCGAACTTCTGCTTGACGGTGAGACTCTATCTTTCAGCGCCCAACGCCGCCGCATTCCCATGGAAGCAAAAGAATCCGCTGCCATTGAAGTATGTGCTCACTCACATGCTAAATCGGTTCTGGAGATTTCCGTCAACGACATCACGCTGTCACAGGCAACGTTCGGCACTAAGCTGCTGGTAGAAGCTCGTCAGGCAGTGATTAACGCTCGTACAGAAGATCATGCGCAGCCAGTCTGGCTGAGCGATATTGTTATCGACGATAATCAACACCTGATCCGCCATTTGCAGTTCAGGCAACGTCTGGAACACCTGCTCAACTCCCCACCAACTACCAGCACACCTAAGGCCCAGCCCCCGCACAGCAAAGGGCGCGCTCAGGCGCAGACATAGCACACCATTGCCCGTATAATGCGTGGCATTCTGTGGGAGGTAGCTATGAACCTGAAAACCATCGCCTGTGTGTCTTTGATTGTGTTGTTCGCAACCGGTGTCAGTGCCTGTGGTCAGAAAGGTCCGCTTTATCTCCCAGATTCCGAACAAGAACAAGAGCAGTAAGCCCATGTCAGCATTCTCATACCAGAACGGCAGCCTGCATGCCGAAAACGTCTCTCTGGCCGCACTGGCCAAAGAACACGGCACGCCCCTGTACGTATACTCACGCAGCGCATTCGAACAAGCTTACCTCGCCTACACCGACGCGTTGGGTGAATGGCCTCACCTGGTGTGTTTCGCGGTCAAAACGAATTCCAACCTCGGCGTTCTGAACACACTGGCAAGGCTGGGCGCTGGTTTTGATATCGTCAGTATCGGTGAGCTGGAGCGTGTGATCGCAGCTGGCGGTGATCCGTCGAAAGTGGTTTTTTCTGGGGTAGGCAAACAAGCTCATGAAATGCAGCGCGCCCTCGAAGTGGGTGTACATTGTTTTAATGTTGAGTCAGAAGCAGAGCTTGAGCGTTTGAGCGCCGTAGCGTCTGAGTTGGGCAAAACAGCTCCCGTCTCACTGCGCGTAAACCCGGATGTGGACGCACAGACCCACCCCTATATTTCTACCGGTCTGAAAGACAACAAGTTTGGTATTGATATCAATGATGCTGTGCGTATCTATGAAAAGGCCGCTGGCCTGCCAGGTCTCGACGTTAAGGGCGTAGACTGCCACATCGGTAGCCAGCTGACTGAGATTGATCCATTCCTTGATGCCCTTGACCGGGTACTCGCGCTTGTCGACGAGCTCAGCGGACGTGGCATCACTATTGAGCACCTCGATCTCGGCGGTGGCCTCGGCGTGCGCTATCAGGACGAACAGCCAGCGACACCGGCAGAGTACATTGCTGCCGTAAAAGAGCGACTGGGTGATCGCACGTTCAAGCTGATTTTTGAGCCGGGCCGTTCTATTGCCGCCAACGCCGGTGTCTTCCTGACTCAGGTCGAGTTTCTGAAACTCAACGAGCATAAGAACTTCGCGATTATTGATGGTGCAATGAACGACCTTATCCGCCCAGCACTCTACAGTGCATGGCAGGCAATCGTTCCGGTATCGGAAACCTCCGCTGAGCCAGAGCGCACGTACGACCTCGTCGGCCCAGTCTGCGAAACCGGAGATTTTCTGGGTAAAGATCGCGCACTGAACATTGCTGCTGGCGACCTGTTGGCTGTGATGTCCGCAGGCGCCTACGGTTTTGTCATGGCATCAAACTACAATAGCCGTGGCCGTGCCGCTGAAATCATGGTGGATGGTGACAATGCCTTTGTTGTTCGCGAACGCGAAACCGTGGAGTCCTTATTCGCCGGCGAAAGCTGCTTACCCGATTAATATCAGCCCGGATAAAGAGACAGTATATGTGGCTCAAATTCAGCAAGATGCATGGTATCGGTAACGACTTCGTTGTCGTTGACCTGATTACGCAAAGTGCGAACATTCGCCCGGAGCGTGTTGCCGAACTGTCGGACCGTAACTTTGGTATCGGCTTCGACCAGCTGCTGGTCGTTGAAAAGCCAACCCGCCCGGATGTCGACTTTCAATACCGGATTTTCAATGCCGACGGCAGTGAAGTTGAGAATTGTGGTAACGGGGCACGTTGCTTTGCGCGTTTCGTTTACGACCAGAACCTGACAGGCAAACGCGATATTCGTGTTGAGACAGCCAGCGGTATCATGGAACTGCATTTGACCGATGACCGACAGGTCATGGTCGATATGGGCAAACCGGAACTGACTCCGGAAAAAATTCCGTTTATTGCCGACGATTTTGCTACTGAGTACACCATCGATGTGCCTGACGTCGGTATCATTAACCTCGGCGCAGTATCCATGGGCAACCCACACGCCGTTATCCGCGTCGACGACGTTGATACCGCCCCCGTGGAAACCTGGGGGCCAGCGGTTGAGTCCTGCAAGGAATTTCCGAACCGCGTTAACGTAGGTTTTATGCAGATTATCAATCCACATCACATCCGCCTGCGTGTTTTTGAGCGTGGCTCGGGTGAGACTCTGGCGTGCGGAACCGGCGCGTGCGCTGCCGTAGTTTCTGGCCAGCTTCGCGGCTGGTTGAATCAGGGCGTCAAAGTCAGCCTTCCCGGTGGTGATCTGTTCATCGACTGGGACGGTGAAGGCGCAGTAAAAATGACAGGCCCGGCTGAACGGGTGTTCGAAGGTAAAGTAAACCTCTGACCTCTAAGGAACAGACAGACATGAGCCAGACCCCGCGACTGACTGAAGCTGACGTAATTGCCTACATGGAAGATCATCCCGACTTTTTTATCGGAAAGGATGACCTCCTCGCAGGCATGCGGATTCCCCACAACAGCGGTCCGGCCACCAGCCTTGTTGAGCGTCAGCTTGCTGTGCACCGTGAACGCAACGTCGAGCTGAGACAACGCCTGTCGGACTTACTTGAGAACGCGCGCCGTAACGATCAGTTATTCGAAAAAAGTAAGCGTCTGGTTTTAGCTCTGGTCGAAGCAACCACCTGGGTGGATGTTCAGGCCGCCCTCGATGACTCTCTGCGCAAAGACTTTTCGGTGGATGCCTGGGCGATGCTGCATTTCACTGAACGCCAGCTTGAGCCACCATTAATTGCTATTCACAGCAGCGAAGTCCAGCGCTCGGTACACCGGCTGTTTAAAGGCCACAGAGCCATCTGTGGGCAACTGCCCGAGGCTGACATCGCACAACTCCTCGGTGTCGAAGAGTCTGCCTGCCGTTCTGTTGCCGCGGCACATATTCGTGGTAAGGATAATCTCGGCATACTGACGGTCGCCAGTGAAGATCCAGGCTACTACCGCAGTTCAGTAGATACCTTATTCCTCGACTTTATAGCAGACGTACTGGCGCTGCGACTGCCGCAGGTTCCGGTCAGCTGAGTATGACCTTACGGCTCATTACCTTCGACCTGGATCACACGCTCTGGGACCCGACTGATGCGCTGATCGCAGCAGAACAGGCTATGTTTGGCTGGATTAATGAACATTCTCCGGTCACTGCCAGTTTTTACCCACCGGAAAAATTTCACGCCTACAAGAAAGACCTGGCCGCAGCCTACCCTGAGCTGACAGGCAAAGTGTCTGAGTTTCGTTTCCAGTTGCTGCGCCGGATTTTCCTTCAGTCTGGCCATGATTCCGATACTGCCCGACGCATGGCACAAGACGCTTTTGCGACCTTTTATCAGGCACGCAGTACAGGCTTAACCTTGTTTGAAAATGTTGCCGACGTCATGGCAGAGCTTAAAGAGTCGTACACTCTGATTGCTCTGACGAACGGCAATGCTGATCTCGATATAGCTGGACATACCCATTTGTTCGAACGCCATCTGAAAGCTGACGACTACGCTGCGAAACCCTCGCCAGACATGTTCGAGGCTGCACTTCAGCACGCAGGCGTGGAACCCCGGCAAGCACTCCACATTGGCGATCACCCGGAGCAGGATGTCGCTGCAGCTCGCGCCGTCGGGATGACAACCTTGTGGTTCAATGATAAGGAGGCTGACTGGCCGTTAGCGGATTGTCAGCCCGATGGTGAGTTCAGTCACTGGTCGCAACTGGTTCAAGCGATAAGGGCTCTGGAAGGTAATTGACGATCAGTTCGCTGATGTAACCACCGCTACGGACCTTACGCCCATCCGGTTCACCAATACCGGCTTCGATGCGGGTAACAGAGATATCTTCAGGGATCTCTTCCGCAAGCCTGCCCAGATCCTGTTTCAGGTCACGCTCGACAGAATACCAGCGACGCGGCGCCTGCTGAGCACCACTGACCACCCAGATAAACTCATTCTCTTCGATCATCTCACGGTGCGTCGTACGTTCGGCCGGATTCCACACATAATGCAGGCGATAAGTCTGATCGGTTTCTGCGCTTGAGAAATCCACCGTCACACGCATCAGCGCCGCACTTGTTTCTTCATCAAACTGATCCAGCGACCACAGCCAGCTTAGCTGGGGCCTTGCACCTTCACTGACAAACGGACGGCTCAACAGAGCACGGCCCATACGGCTCTCGAGGCGCACGATTTCACCCTGGATAACATCATAGTGGGGTTCGATAGAGCAGTGACGGCAGTCTTTTTTCCAGTCGTCTATGGTTTTGGCGGAAAGCAGCACATCGGCAGAGGTGGTGTGACTGTAGAGCCAGAGAGCGGCGAATACCAACAGAGCCAGTGCGGCAGGTAAGGCGTGTAAGCGACGACGGTATTTTCTGGAATGACTGGTCATGTTTCTGCATCCTTGCGAATCAACTTGCCAGACTATTTTAGCACTCGCTCAGAAAACGACCAGCCACATAGAAAGAATTATCCGTTCTATACGGCTGGCAAGCGGCTGCGTCTTATATAGGACGGCTACCGTAGTTCGTCTGTGGTTTGCGTGGTGGATCACCCATTACGTCCGCGGCGACCTCCTGAATTCGACCACCACGGGCGAGAAACGCTTCCACATCAGAGGCCATCGCCTGACGCATCGCTTCGCGAGCAGCCTGAGAACCATACTCAATGTCGTCATCTGTGGAGGCGGCTTCTTTTGTCTCTGTTTCCTGCTCGCCGGAATCGTCGTGCGAATCCTGTTCGTTAAACTCGTCGTCGTGCAGATCATCATGTGCCATAAGACATCCCTCTTTAAGCGGTGTTTATTTGATGGGAATACTTATAGACAAGCCCTCCACGCCTGCCAGTGACGCTAACCTTTAGTAACAAAAAAAACATCAAAGCCGGATTTCAGTCACCGCCAGAGAATCCTGAATGCAATATTCCCGACGAACGGGCCTTCAGTAATCACATATTCCGGCAGAAAATACAGGCACAAAAAAACCCGCCGGAGCGGGTTTTCTTCGAGCTTAACCAAATGGTTAAGGTGCTTAACGTCCTGCCATGTACTTGATCGCGTTCAGGATTTCATCATCCGAACAGGTCGCGCAGTTACCTTTAGGCGGCATGGCATTGATACCATTGATTGCATTGTACAGAGTCTCCTCCATACCTTTGGCCAGGCGATCATCCCAAGCAGCAGTATCGCCTTTCTTAGGTGCACCCAGTACGCCAGCACCATGACAGGCAGTACATGCAGTGTTGTAAACTTCTTCACCCGTGCGAGGTTCACCTGCAACCACTGCAACGCCACCACACTCAGCGCCTACACACACTTCACCGACCGGAGCGATACGCTCGCGGATTTTCTCAATCTGAGCGTCGCTCTCGGCGTATGCCTGAGCCATGACCAGAGTGGCGGCCGCCAGAATCAATGCTTTCAGTTGCTTCACGAAGATGTCCTCATCCAGTGCCAATCAGGCTTGTCGTAATTTTAGTGCACGCATTATAGCTACAAATCGTCCGGGTTTGAACGACTGGACATGATTCAACGCAAGTATTCTGCCTCTGAGCCGTGTGAATACCCTTATTTTTCGTGATTCTTATACCAAACCTTACCTCCGACCGTTCCCACTTCATGCCCCGTAAGATAGAGTAAGCCTGAGACAGGTAAGGACTCTGACCATGAAAAACCCTCTATTGATTCTGCTTTTGCTGGCGCCTCTGACCGCCTGCACGCTCAAGGTTGCGGCCCCGGAAAAGCCGATCACCATCAATCTTAACGTCAAGATTGAGCACGAAGTCCGGGTAAAGGTCGAAAAGGACCTCGAGCAACTGTTTGAATCCGAAGACGATCTGTTCTGAACAAGGAGAAGACGATGAAACTCAGCAAGATAACAACCTTCGTCGCTGGCCTACTGTTCAGTGTTGCTGCACTGGCCCTGGAACTGGACGACGCAAAGAATATGGGACTTATAGGTGAGCAACCGAACGGTTACCTTGGCCTCGTCAGTGCCAGTAGCCCTGAGGCGGCGGCCCTCGTTGTTGACATTAACGCCAAGCGCAAAGCCCGCTATCAGGAAATCGCCAACAAACAGAACACACAACTGGTCAACATCGAGCGTATCGCCGGTGAAAAGCTGATTGAAAAAGCTCAGGGCAGTGGTGAATTTTACATGGACGGTTCAGGTCAGTGGCAGCGATAACGCTCTGATCTGAGCACACGGAGAACGGACAATGACAACATCAGGCATTATTCTGCTGGCAGTTATCGCTGGCATCATTCTTTTACTGGTCAGTGTTTACAACAAACTGGTCGCACTTAAAAACCGCTTTCAGAACAGTTTCGCTCAGATCGATGTGCAACTGAAGCGTCGCTACGATCTGATTCCTAACCTTGTAGAAACTGCAAAAGAATATATCCGTCACGAACGGGATACTCTGGAAGCTGTCATCAGCGCTCGCAACGAAGCCGCCGCGGGCCTCAAAGCCATTGGTGGCAATCCTGCGAACAGTGGTGGCATGGCTCAGTTAATGGGTGCTGAAGGCGCGCTGGCTGGAGCACTCGGCCGCCTGAATGTCGTGATGGAAGCTTACCCAGAGCTGAAGGCAAACGAAAACATGATGCAGCTCACCGAAGAGCTGAGCAGCACAGAGAACCGGATCGCTTTCGCTCGTCAGGCGTATAACGATTCAGTCATGGATTACAACACTTACCGTCAAAGCTTCCCTGCCATTGTTCTTGCAGGCGCTTTTGGCCACAGAGAAGACGCTACCCTGTTAGAGTTCGAAAACCGGGAAGTACTGGAAGACGCGCCCAAAATTAGCTTCTGAGCTCTGCACTAACGTATGAACTTCTTTCGTCATCAGGAGGAGGCGCGCCGTAACACCGGACGCCTCATTCTACTGTTCAGCCTTGCCGTCATTGCTGTCATCCTGACTGTGAACCTTCTGTTTATTGCTGGCATCGGTTTTACGCTCGGAGCCCATCGCATCTCTGGTATATATGATGCCGAGCACTGGGCCGTCGTGAGTTTTACGACGCTGGCGGTGATCCTTATTTCCAGCTTTTTCAGGCAACTGTCACTTAGTAAAGGCAGTGACGTAGCCAACTCGCTGGGAGCAACGCTGCTGGACCCCGGCAGCCGGGACCCGGATGAAAGGCGCCTCCTGAATATCGTTGAAGAAATGGCCATTGCCTCCGGGATGCCTGTACCCGACGTCTATGTCATGGAGGACTCAGGCATCAATGCGTTTGCCGCAGGCTACCAACCCAGTGATGCCGTCGTTGGTGTTACGCGCGGCGCAATATCTGCCCTGACGCGCGACCAGCTTCAGGGCGTCATCGCCCACGAATTCAGCCATATATTCAACGGTGATATGCGTATGAATATGCGTCTGACCGGCATCATCTATGGCATCGTATTTATTGGTGAAATCGGGCGTATGATTATCCGTGGCTCGCACAATCGCGGCTATACAACGCGTCGTACCGATCCTCGCGCCGCCATCTTCGGATTTGCCTTGATGGCGATTGGCTACGGCGGCGAATTTTTTGGGCGTATGATCAAATCGGCCGTCAGTCGTCAGCGTGAGTTTCTGGCTGATGCATCCGCTGTGCAATTTACCCGCAACCCCGATGGCATCAGTGGCGCTCTTAAAGTCATCGGCTATGGTGCTGGCTCTCGTGTCGGTTCACCCTCTGCGCTTGAAGTATCTCACTTCTTTTTTGGCCCTGTGATGCGTTTCCGTCGCACCATGTTTGCAACCCACCCGCCACTGGACGAGCGTATTCAGAAGATTCAGCCGGGCTGGGACGGGCACTACCTGAAGCCAAGAATGCAACACATTGAATTGCGTGACTTCAGCTATAACGACAGCGATGCCATCAGCGGCTTCTCGGGTAGTCATGATCAAACACCTGCAAACGTCGATAACACAGAGGCTCCTGCTGAAAGCGGATATGCAACTGTGCCCTACGAATCACGCGGTGAAGAGTTCCTCAGAAGCGAACTCGCAATCATTAATGCCATGTCAGCAGAGGCTCTGGTGTTTGCGCTATTGATGAGCGGCTCAAGCGAAGAAACCGCACGTGAGCAGCAGAACATGATTCAACAGAAACACGGCAGTGCCACCTTCCGCGAAGCTCTGCGCTACCTGAATGAGGTGCGACGCACCGACAAAGAAGTACGGCTTGAACTGGTTGAGCGAGCGATGCCGGCACTCCGTCGAATGTCTCTTAAGCAGTACCGCACCATGAATCAGACACTGGTCGGCATGATACAGCTGGACAACAGGATCGACCTGTTCGAGTGGTGTCTCTACCGTCTGATTCTGCAATACCTAGGGCGGCACTTTGGTACTCTTCCGGCCTTCCGCCAGAAACGCAAGTCAGCTCACGCCCTCGCCGATGATATTGCTGCCGTCATGGCGTATGTCGCGCACGCAGGAACGAAAGACTATCAATCTGCGGTGCTGGCATTCGAAGCAGGAATCTCTTCAGAACAACTGCTTATGCGTGACTGCAACCCCGAACATGCGCCACACAAAAGCCTGAAACCGCTGAATAAAGCATTGAGCGCTCTGATCGCAAGCGCACCGGAGGTTCGGGAGCGGGTCATGCGTGCCATTTCCGTATGTGTGCATCACGATGGCAAAATCACGATGGAAGAGCGCGATATGATCCGCACCCTCGCCGCCATTTTGGAGACTCCGCTCGGCATGTTCGAGAATGCAGCTGAGCTGATTAACTAAGCTTCTCGCAATACGGTCAACGGCGGAACCCGGCTGACTCTGCGCAGCATCAAGCTCCCCGGAATAGCCAATCCTAGCGCCGTTGCAGGTGGTAACCAGAGCCACGCCCAGCCAAGACTGCTGTATGGAATATCTAACAGGCCAATATACAAACCCGCCGTCACTAACTCCGCGCCGACTAAGGCCAGCACAGCTGACAACACACCCAGCAGTGCGAACTCAACCCATTGTGCCTGACGTAGTTGTTTCCGTGCCGCACCTAAAGTACGTAACACCGCACCTTCGGTCAGTCGTTCCCGTGTCGATGTCAGCAACACGGATAACATCACCAATACAGCACCCAGCAGGACGAATACCAATATCAGCTCCACTGCGGTGGTCAGTCGCTGCAACAGTGTCTGTACCTGCGAAAGGATAGCTCGGGTGTCGATAAAGGTAATGCCAGGGTATTTCCGGATCAGGGAAACCAGTGCGCCCTCATGCTCCTCCGCAAGATGAAAGCTGGTCATGTAACCCATTGGGAGTTCAGCCGTCAGATCTGGCGACAGCATCATGAAAAAGTTTGGCGTCATCGCCGTCCAGTCGAGGCGACGCAAGCTGGTGATCTCAGCATCAAGGTCGACGCCAGCCGCACGGAAAGTCAGCACATCACTTAACCCCAGCCCCAGGCGTTCAGCCAGCTCATGCTCAACGGATACCTGCCCCGGGCCTGCAGCCGTCTGAGACCATTCGCCACCGACGACTTCATTATTGTCGGGGAGCGTTTCTGCGGAGGATGTAATGAGATCACGATTGATCGAGCGGTCCTCAGCAATATCCATCTCACTTACCGCCATGCCATTTACTTTCACCAGACGCATCGGAATCATGGGATACAGGGCCTGAGTCTCAATGCTGTGATTCACCAGAGATTCAGAGAAACTTTCACGCTCAAAAGGCTGAATATTCAAAGCAAAAATATTAGGGGCGTCTTGCGGCATGCTGCGCTGCCAATCGGCCAACAGGTCTGTGCGCAACATACCAATAATTAACATCACCATCAGAGTCATGGCGAACGCCAATAGCTGTCCTGCCGTCGCGGTATGGCTACGACTCAGATGTTGCCAGGCAAACCTGAGGCTGAGAGGAAGCTTTCTGTTTCGCAACAAGCTCCCGGCAAACCTCAGTCCTCCGCGTAACAGTAGAAGTAAAAGCAGCAAGGTCGCAGCACCACCGATCATCAGACCACCACTGAGCATAATGTCCTGCGTCAGCAGGGAGAGCAGCAGTGTCAGCGATCCCAACGCTAAGGCGTAAATCAGCCAGCCCTTAAGCGGCACAGGAACCAGATCCCGACGCAGAACCCTCAACGGACTGATGGAGGATAAAGGCAGCAAATGTGGCACACCAAAACCAAACAAGCTCAGCAAACCCGCACTGAGCCCAAGAGCCCATGCACTCGGTGTTGCAGGCGGTAAGCCTTCAGGAATCAGGCCCGACAGCACCTGCAATAACCCTAGCTGCAGAAGGTAAGCGAACAAAGCGCCAAGTAGAGTAGCCGCCCCCCCGAGAAGCAGTAGCTGGGCGAGAAAAATCCGCAGTACCGATGCTCGGGGTAAGCCGAAGGTACGCATAAGAGCACTGATATCAAAGTGGCGCTCGGCGTAGCGACGGGCACTGACTGCGACGGCAACACACGCCAGAACCACCGCGAGAATAGCCGCCAAGCCGAGATACCGGCGCGCCCGGTCAAGTGAGGCAGCCATCTGCCGATTACCATCCCCCAGAGCCTCAAACGACTGATTGGCTTTCAGCTCTACCGAATTCTGAAACTGCTCCAACAGACCGTCATCACCGCTGAGCATCAACCGATAACGCACGCGGCTGCCGGGCCCTAGCATCGGACTGCTTTCAAGCTCACTCCAATGCACCATAATGCGCGGTGATAAGGTGTAGAAGTTACCTCCCCGGTCACTTTCCTTCTCAATAAGGCCGGTGATCCGGTAAGTTTTGCCCCCCAGATCCGCTTCATCGCCCAAGCCGATATTCAACAACGACAGCAGGCGCGCCTCGACCCAGGCTTCTCCCGGTTCGGGGCCTGACTGACGCAATGATGCAACCTTATCGTCGACACCCAAGACCAGAAGTTCACCACGTAACGGATAACCATCATCAACGGCTTTCACCGCAGACAACGTCATCTGATCACCGGCGACGACCACGCTGGGAAAAGTGAGTGCCCGGGCCCGATCCAGGCCAAGGGAATCTGCCTCTGCCAACCATTCGTCTTCGAGAGGAGTGGTCGAACGAACTCGCAGATCAGCGCCCAGCATATCATTGGCGCTGGCCTGCATCGCCAGATCCAGTCGCTGGCTGAATAACGCAATCGCCGTGGTCACTGTCACAGCGAGCACCAGTGCCAGAAATATCAGCGTTAACTCGCCGCTACGCAGCTCGCGGCTCATCAATTTGAGTGCGAGTCTGACCTCGGTGAACCTGCCTGCTGCGTTTTTCATCAGGCAATTTCCTCCAATACCCCATCGGTCATTTTCAGGCGCCGGTCACACCGCTGCGCGAGGCGCTCGTCGTGTGTGACAAGCACCAGTGTCGTGGCAGATTCTTCGTTAAGCCTGAACAGGAGGGACTCGACCTGCTCACCCGTCGTACGATCCAGGTTTCCGGTAGGCTCATCCGCGAACAGGATGTCGGGTTGCCCGGCAAAGGCACGGGCCAAAGCCACACGCTGCTGCTCGCCCCCAGATAGCTGACTCGGATAATGCGTTAGCCGATCCGCCAGACCAACAGAATGAAGCAGCTCAGTCGCCTCATTATCTGCGTTTTTCTTGCCGACAATCTCAAGCGGCAGCATCACGTTCTCCAGAGCGGTCAGTCCCTGAAGCAGATGAAAATTCTGGAATACAAACGCCACACCGCCCGCGCGGATAGCCGCCCGCTGGTCTTCATCCAACCCGCTCATGGCCTGCCCCAAAAGCGTGACTTCACCTTCTGACGGCAGGTCGAGCCCGGCCAGAATACCCAGCAAGGTCGACTTACCACTGCCGGATGCGCCGACGATCGCCACACTTTCTCCGCGCTTGATATGCAACGAAACTCCCTTCAGGATGGTCAGAGGTTCTTCACCACTGCGAACTGTTTTCACTAAGTGATCGGCACTGAGAGAGGTAGTATCTGTGTTGTCCGGCATACCGAATGGTTTCCTGAAAGTTAAATCGTTAATGTCAGTTTTTGCACTTCTGATCATGACAGGCCTCGCCTGCTCTCAGGTGCACGCTGAGGATCAGGCACAAGTGCATGCTCAAAAGCAGACAGAGCCAAAATTGCTGATCGTTGGCGACAGTATCAGTGCGGGCTTTGGCATCCCGGTCGAAGAGCAATGGCCTCTATTATTAGAACAGAAACTGCGTGACCGGTTTCCGCAACTCACTGTTGTCGTTGCAGCAATAAGCGGCGACACGACTTCAGGCGGCCGTAGCCGCTTACCCGCCCTGCTGGAACGCCATAAACCAGACGTCACCCTGCTGGCACTTGGCGGCAATGACGCATTGAGAGGCACGCCACTTTCTCTGGTCCGAAATAACCTGACCGCTATGATCGCAGCCGCGCAGGAATCAGGCTCGGATGTCATTCTGGCTGGTATGCAGATCCCTCCGAATTATGGGCCAGCATACACAGAGGGGTTCCGAACGCTGTATATAGAACTGTCAGGAAGTTACAACACAGGTCTGGTGCCTTTTTTGTTGGAAGGAATCGCAGCGGTCGATGGCATGATGCAGGACGATGGAATTCACCCCACAACAGAGGCGCAACCGGCACTGGCCGACAACGTTGCGCCTGAAGTTATCAAACTCATCACTCAGCCGTAGCGGCCTGTGGAGTAATAATGAGTTCACTGGTATCGACGCCAAGAGATTCCAGTTCACCAAGAATCATGGCGTAGGTGTTCTCACTCATTTCAGGAGAGCGGCTGAGGATAAACAGAGTGTATTCAAACGGATCTGTGACCGCCGCATACTCATAACCCGCCTCATCCAGGACAACGATCAGATAGTTAGGATACGGCAGGTCCGGTGCGCCCGGAAATACAACCTTGAGCTTAGAGTTTGTCTCTTCATCCCAAATGGTGGCATTCCCTGTAATCTGATTCAATTCGCCGTCGAGAGTGTCCTGATACCCTTTGTTCAGCACTTCAACAGAACCATCTTCGAGCAGGGTATATTCTGCGGTGACCCCTACCAGCCCCTCATTAAATGACACTTCATTGGCAGCAATCTGGTACCAGAGGCCCATATATCGGGGGATATCAACAAAAGGGACAGTTTCGACAATACGGCATGCCGACAGCGACATGGCCGTTAATGCGATAAGAATCAGCCGGGTAAGAAGTTGCATGGGGGATCTCTCCTGCTCGTTTATGAATAATATTGATATACAAAACCTATACATAAACAATACAAAAGACAAGACACAGTTCAGGTCAGCTGAGAACTGAACAACTTAACTCCGGTTAAGAGATCCCGCGCTCACGCAGCGCCGCAATCGCTGACGAACGGTTTGAAACCTCAAGTTTACTGAACAAATTCGACGTATAGTTCTTCACCGTGCCCAGGCTCAGGCAACAGTGATCAGCAATCTGTTGGTTGGTCATCCCGGCAACAAGACACCGTGCGACCTCGAACTCCCTGACGCTCAGATCCCAATCCTGAGCGTTGTGAGCCAAGGCAGGGAATACCTGTTCACCCGTCCCGACCGCTTTCAGCGCCGAGACCAGCTCGCTGATCTCTACGCTTTTGGCCAACCATCCAGCAGCACCATTTCGCCGGGCTTCACGACTCAGCGCAGCATCAGCAAAGGTAGAGAGGAATACAACGGGAATGCGGAGTTCGGGTTTCAGGGATTTAAGAGTTTCTATGCCATCCTGAGCCGGCATATGAAAGTCGAGCAGGACAAGATCGCACCCCTCGGGGTGGTCGCGCAACCAAGCAGCTAATGCAGTCCCCGATTCAAGCGTAGCCACCACAGTGAATACACCAGACATCTCCAGAAGCGTTGCGACCCCTTGCTGCACGAGGGCCTGATCATCGACCAGAACAAGTCTCATCATACGCTGGCCTCCGGCAAACTGATGCTCCAGGTGAGTTCACTGTTGTCGGACATTTCAACCAAAAAGCGTCCATCCATCGCCGCGATTCGCTCTTCAACACCGGAAAGTCCATTGCCATAACTGAACTCGCCTGTGTATTCGGCAAGATCGGTAAGCTTCAGTTCAATATGGCCATTGCTGTAGCGACTGCGAATTTCGACTTCACGTCCTTCAGAGTGCTTCATAACGTTTGTGAGAAACTCACGAACAACAGACAATAAGGTCTCACAGCACTGCGGATCAGATATTTTCACCTTTTCATCCCAGAGTGTTTTCACTTTCAGGGTGGTCGCCTGATCGACAAGGTCGGTTAATGCGTCGTAAAAATGGGCAGAGGGCACCTGGCGTAAACCAGATACGATGTCGTCCAGAACGGCGAACATCTTCCTGCTCGCATCCCGTGAACGCTCAAGAGGCGCCACGACATCATCCGATAACTCTAACCGACTCGCCTGCTGCTCGAGAATTTGCAGATTCATGTGCAGGGTCGCCAGTTCGTGTCCCATATTATCATGCAGGTTATGACGGATATTGCGTCTTTCCAGCATCCGCTCAGACTCAGCAATCTGAGCCTGTGCCATGCGCAACTCATCTCCCATTACCCGCAAACGCCTGACCTCACTGATCTCGACCACAATGCTGAGGCCGAAACTCCACAAGACCAGCTGCATGAGCGTGCATAAACAGAAAATAAGCCATTGATCCTGCGGGAACTGCATCGCGAACAACACGGCTACCAACATATTAAAGCTGAGTGAATATTTGGGTGAAAAACGAACCACAAGAGAAGCCGAGTTCACCACCATCAGCACTGCGTAAGGCGCATTCTCAGAAGGTACCTCAGCGACCCCCATCAGAAGAATGGAGCACAGGTGCGACCCCACCAGAAACAACCAGAACTGCCAGTCACGATTATCGACACGCCAGGCAAGATTGTTCATCAGTAACTCGCGTGTGCCCAAAAATGCCAGAGCACAGAAACAGAAAACGCTGGTCGCCATCAGCGAAGTAGCCAGCAGGCGCTGTTCAGGAGGACACACCGATAGAACAATATAGGCAGCAATCGCCCAGGCACCGATGCCCAGCGTGATGATGATGCCTGCGCGCAGGATATAGGGTATCCGCAGAGGCAGAGAGACGGAGTCCATGTGAGAAATACCAGTTGTTATCGTTATGGCGCTCAGAGTATTTCATCCTCCCCGGGTCAGCAAACGAGGAAGGTCAGAAAATATACGACACGTACTTAAGCCTTTACTAATAAGCACGAAAAAAGTACCAGTTTTGTGATCGATTTCCTTGCGTGCTGCCTGCCAAGTGTATGACTGGTACGTCATCGTTGTAGCTTTGGAATGCAAGCTTAGGTAAAGTTCAGTGGCAATCGATTGGGGGATTGATTATGAAATTTTCAGTACTTAGCGCAGCCATTCTGGCAGCGACCTCTGCGTCAGTGATGGCTCAGGACTTACCTTACTACTTCACTGTGGGCGCTGCGCACACCGAGAACGAGATCAGTGTTGATCACTTCGGCGATCACATGAAGCACAGCTACACCAACGAAATCTCTCTTGGCTACATGCTCAAAGACAGCCTCGCGTTGGAAGGTAGCTTCGTTATTCCGTCCATCATCCAGGACGACTCACGCGCAGATATTGAGCAGTTCCGTTTCA
Organism: Thalassolituus sp. UBA3500; assembly: GCF_002377545.1. Classification (NCBI taxonomy): domain Bacteria; kingdom Pseudomonadati; phylum Pseudomonadota; class Gammaproteobacteria; order Oceanospirillales; family Oceanospirillaceae; genus Thalassolituus; species Thalassolituus sp. UBA3500. Next base: position 74,742 of record NZ_DFQB01000055.1, read on the forward strand.
GCAGCCTGTACTTCCTGTCTGATGATGCGCTGAAGCCATACCTGACAGCAGGTCTCGGGTTTGAAGAGATGCGTACCGATGGCGGCAGCGCATCAAATGCTCTGGCATCGTTGGGGGCTGGTGTGCAGTACGACTCTTCTGAGCGTGTATTTGCGCGCGCTGAAATTCGCTATGACGATATGATCAACGAATATCCAGAGCACATGAACTATGTCATCGAAGTGGGTTACCGCTTCGGCTCTGCAGCGACGACGGTGGCATCAACGGCCGCGGCGGCCAGCTCAGTTGCCAGCAACAATATGACCGATGACAGCCAGATGACGGCTGAGCAAGCCAATGATCTGCCAGCAACCGCAGCAGGTATCCCAGCCAAGTCTGCCTTTGAAGACAGCGACAATGATGGCGTTGCTGACAGTGTTGACCAGTGTGCAGATACCGGCAAGGTAGCTATGGTTGGCAGCAATGGCTGTGACCTGATCAAAACGGTAGAAGCTCTGTTGCGCTTCCCTCTGAACAAAGCAGGCATGCCAGGCAAAGCGACTGCTTATCTGGATCAGATTGCTGCTCAGGCAAAAGAAGACAAAGATCTCAAGATCATTGTGAAAGGGCACGCCGATGAAACCGGCAGCGATGAATTTAACCAGTTCATCTCTATGGAGCGAGCCAAAACAATCGGTGGATATCTGGAGGCACGCGGTGTCAGCAAAGATTCGATTGAACTGCGCGCACTAAGTGATTCTCAGCCAATCGCTGACAATACCACTGAAGAAGGCCGCCAGCTCAACCGCCGTGTTGAACTGACCATTCAATAAGGGTTAGCGGCGTATTATTGGGGAGGCTCAGGCCTCCCTTTTTTATGCCTGTGATCCTGAAATGTACTCAGGATCTAGGCATAAATCGCTGCAGGTGGAACATGCCAAAAACAAATACCTGCGCAGCACCCAGCTTGACGTTGGTGCTCTTTTTGCGGAAAGCCACCCAGAAAAGAAGCACTTCGAGTACGTGGATACCCGCAACGATCAGACCGATGGTCGGCAGGTAACCGAGCAGGCCATCCCAGCCCTGCACCCACGCAGTAATCGCCAGTACCCAGAAGAAGAATGTTGCCGCTTTCATAGCTACGGTATTCATTTGTTGCTCCCGCAAAGTCTTAGTTAACTTCTGACCAGAAGTCAGAAAAGTATGATGACGCAGATTGCCTGATGCTATTTCGGTTGCACAGGTGCGGTTGTGCCAGCTTGTGATGGCAATGAAAGCAGACATTCGAACGTCGGGTGGTTAGAATGTCGATCCAGATTGGGAGGTAGGCATGTCCGACAACAAAACAACTCATTTCGGCTACGAGACCGTTGCGGTCGATGAAAAGGCTGGAAAAGTGGCTGATGTATTTCACTCTGTCGCTGCAAAATACGATGTAATGAATGACCTGATGTCGTTCGGCGTCCACCGTCTCTGGAAACGAATCACCATTGATATGAGTGGTGCTCGCCCAGGCAATCAGATCCTTGATCTTGCCGGTGGCACCGGAGACCTGACCCGTAAGTTCTCACGCATCGTCGGCCCACAGGGCAAGGTCGTCCTCGCTGATATCAACTCCTCCATGCTGAATGTCGGCCGTGATCGCCTGACCGATCAGGGGTATGCGGGGAATATCGAATATGTTCAGGCGAATGCCGAATGCCTGCCCTTTGAAGACAACAGCTTTGACGTTATAACCATGGCCTTTGGTCTGCGGAATGTCACCGACAAAGACAAAGCCCTGCGTTCTATGGCGCGTGTGCTCAAGCCCGGTGGTCGCCTTCTGATTCTTGAATTTTCCAAGCCGACCAACCCTGTCATGAGCAAAGCCTACGACCTGTATTCGTTCAGTGCTCTGCCCTTCATGGGAAAACTGGTCGCCAACGACTCTGAAAGCTATAAATACCTGGCCGAATCCATCCGTATGCACCCAGATCAGGAAACCCTGAAGGGCATGATGGAAGACGCTGGCCTTGTCCGCTGCAGCTACAACAACATGACCAGCGGTGTGGTCGCCCTGCACCGGGGAATCAAGCCCTGATGCTACCAGCGGTGCTCAGTCAGGCCATGTGCCTGCCCGTTGAGCGGGTGATCAATTACGCTCTGCGTCAGGACAGCGCAACGCTCTCGCGACTGGCTCGCCAGGAGGGTCGGATGGCTGCTGTCGATATAGAAGGGCTGGGCCGTTTCAACGTCCGCCTTTTACGCGATGGCATAGCGCTGAGCATGACGCCCGATTCAGACAGCGAAGTGGTACTGAGTGGCAAGCTGACTGACTTTCTGGAGCTTGCGCGCGCCGAAGACAAAGCCCATGAGCTGATCAACAGCGACATTGACATGGATGGCGATACCGAACTGGCACTGTATTTAACCCGTACCGTACAGGCGTTAGATATTGACTGGGAATCCGCCATACAGCCGTTGACCGGGGGACTGCTCGCTCATCAGATAGGTAAAGGTTTACGTAGCCTGAGCCGCTGGAGCAGTGACACCGGATCAACTTATCGCACCGCTGCGAAAGAATACCTTGAAGACGAGCTGCAGGCGGTAACACCGTCAGCCATGCTTGATGATTTTGCAACACAGACAGATGACCTGCGCCTGATGATGGATCGTATAGAAGCCCGGATTGCCGGTCTGGAAAACAAGAAAAAGACTGAGGACTGAGCGTGGGCAACCTCTGGCGACTCTGGAAAATACTCTTCATATTTACCCGCTACCGTCTGGATGCGCTTGTTCCGACGGATCAGCTACCGCTCAAAATCCGCATCCTGTTGTGGTTGGCTCCGTGGCGCTTGAGTCCGGTTCCGGGCAAACTCAGCCGCGGCGCACGTTTAAGACTGGCGTTGGAAGCCCTGGGGCCCATCTTCGTCAAATTTGGACAGATTCTGTCTACGCGTCCGGACCTGATCCCGGAAGACATTGTCGCAGAGCTGAAAAACCTGCAGGACAACGTTGCCCCCTTCCCGACTGAGACCGCACTGAAACTGATCGAAGAACAGCTCGGCCAGCCCATCAGTGAGATGTTTGCTGAGTTTTCCGAGAAGCCGCTTGCAGCAGCGTCTATTGCTCAGGTGTATGCGGCCCGACTGTTCGGCGAGCATTCAGAAGCCGGTAAAGAAGTCGTGGTTAAGGTTGTCCGCCCGGGCATCGAAGACACCATTGAGCGCGACCTGCAGTTACTCGAATTTATGGCGATTCTTCTCGTTAAGTATTCCGCTGAAGGACGTCGCCTGAAGCCCGTCGAAGTGGTAGAAGACTATCGCCACACGATTTACGGTGAATTGAACCTACAGATTGAAGCATCTAACGCGACCCAGCTACGACGTAACTTCTCAGAGTCCGAATTGCTGTACATGCCAGAGGTGTACTGGGAATACACCCGCAATAAAGTCATGGTCAGTGAGCGTATCTACGGTATTCCTGTTGCCAACATCGACGAGCTCTACGCCCAGAATACCAATATGAAGTTACTCGCCGAACGCGGCGTAGAAATTTTCTTCACTCAGGTATTCCGCGACAGTTTCTTCCATGCCGACATGCATCCGGGCAATATTTTTGTTTCGCGTGAAAACCCCTCCAGCCCGCAATATATCGCCATCGACTGCGGTATCGTTGGCAGTCTCACCGACGAGGACCTGCACTACCTGGCGATGAACCTGATGGCTTTCTTTAATCAGGATTACCATCAGGTTGCGCAACTGCACGTAGATTCAGGCTGGGTGCCACCAACGACAAAAGTCCACGAGTTCGCCGCCTCGATTCGCAGTGTCTGCGAACCCATTTTCGAGAAGCCGCTGTCAGAGATTTCATTCGGACAGGTACTGATTCAACTGTTCGCGACCGCCAGACGCTTCAATATGGAAGTTCAGCCACAGCTGGTACTCCTGCAGAAAACCCTGCTGAATATTGAAGGTCTGGGCAGGCAGCTGTACCCGGACCTTGACCTCTGGACCACGGCAAAACCGTATCTTGAGCGTTGGATGCGGGAACGTTTCGGGCCGAAAGCCGCCTGGAAAGAGCTCAAGCGTCAGCTGCCGGGATGGGTTGAAAAAGCACCACAGATTCCTAACCTGATGCACGGCGCCCTGACGCGCCTCAATCATCTGGATGAAAACCAGCAGAAAATGCAGGAACAACTGGAAGTCCTGAACGCCGCACTCGAAGCGCAACGTTTGCAGAAGCGCCACCAGACACTGGGAATTATGATCACCGTGACTGGCGGACTGCTTTGGTGGCAATCATACGCACTCGCTCTGCCAGAAATAGCGGGCCTGAGCATTGGAGCGGCGGGCCTGATCTGGCTGGTACTTAAGAGCTGACACAGGGTTCACGGCGTAGATTTCATAATAGGCACAATCGATGCTCTACGGTATCCTTCGCCTTTCAACGCATATGAAACAAGGTTAAACGATGAACTGGCTTGATAAAGTGAAATGGGACAACGATGGATTAGTACCGGCCATTGCTCAGGACCATGCCACCGGCCGCATCCTGATGATGGCATGGATGAATCGTGAAGCCCTCGAACTGACCGCAAAAGAGCAGCGCGCCATTTACTACTCGCGTTCACGTCAGAAACTCTGGCGCAAAGGCGAATCATCGGGCCACGTACAAAAGCTCCATGAGCTTCGCCTCGACTGTGACAGCGACGTTATCGTGATGCAGGTTGAGCAGATTGGCGGTATCGCCTGCCACACCGGGCGTGAAAGCTGCTTCTATAAAGTCTACGACAACAACGACTGGGTCGATGTAGATCCCGTCCTGAAAGATCCAAGTGACATATACTGAGATTCCTATGAGCGATATTCTTCAGCAGTTAGGTGATATTCTGGAAGAACGCAAAGGTGCAGAGGCTGACTCATCCTATGTCGCCAGCCTCTACCACAAAGGCCTGAATAAAATATTGGAAAAGGTGGGTGAAGAAGCCACCGAAACCATACTCGCAGCGAAAGATGCTGAAACCAGTGGTGACAATAAAGAGGTCATATACGAAACGGCCGACCTTTGGTTCCATAGCCTGGTGGCACTTGCGAAGCTGGGTGAGCGCCCTGAAGCCGTCGTTAACGAACTGGCGCGCCGGTTCAACATGTCAGGCTTGGAAGAAAAAGCCTCTCGTACAAAGAAATAACGGAGAAAAACTATGCTTGGTGGTATCAGTATCTGGCAACTCCTGATCATTCTGGCGATCGTCATTATGATTTTCGGTACCAAGAAACTACGCAATATGGGCGGTGACCTCGGTGGTGCGGTCCGTGGTTTTAAAAATGCAATGAATGAGAAGCCGGACGAGAAAGACGACTCAGAGGATGAAAAAAAGCCCGAATCGCTGACCAACCAAACGGCTGAGAAGACTTCCGCAAAAGACGCTGAGTTCAGCAAAACCAAGGATCAGGATAAAGCCTGATGTTTGATATGGGCTTCATGGAGCTGATGGTCATCGGCGTCCTGGCATTGCTGGTACTTGGCCCGGAACGACTGCCGAAAGCAGCCCGAACAATGGGTTTGATTATCGGCCGCGTCCGACGCTCTGTCAGTAACTTCCAGGAAGACCTGGAAAGACAGGCTCGCACCGAAGAACTGAAAGCCAAGCTTCGTGACCCTGCGGCGACATTTCTCGATGAGGACATCCTCAATCCGGCGTCGATGAGAAAGCCGAAAGAGACTCAGGATAATACTGAGGCGAATGATGAAGCCACCCCGTCTGAAGTGACGACTCCGATCGCGAAAAAAACATCTGAAGACAAGTCTCAATGACCGATCAAGAACAACCCCTTATTGCTCATCTGGTTGAACTGCGTAACCGCTTGCTTCGTGCCGTTCTGCTCGTGCTGGTGATTTTTGCCGGGTTATTCTATTTCGCCAACGACCTCTACCTGATCCTGGTGGAGCCGCTGTCTGTGCTGATGCCGGTCGAAGGGCAGATGATCGCGACGGGCGTCGCCTCGCCCTTTCTTGTGCCCTTCAAATTAACCTTTGTGTTGGCGGTCTTGGCGGCAGTCCCTTTTATACTCCACCAGATCTGGGCGTTTATTTCACCCGGGCTGTACCAGCATGAGAAGAAATTCGCGATTCCTCTCCTTCTGTCGAGCATCCTGCTGTTCTATACAGGCATTGCTTTTGCGTACTTCGTAGTTCTGCCACTGGTGTTTGGTTTCTTCACAGGAGTCGGGCCAGAGGGTATTTCGTTTATGCCCGACATCAGCAATATTCTCGATTTCTCGCTGAAAATATTCTTCGCCTTTGGCATCGCGTTTGAGATCCCGGTAGCCACGTTTCTTATGGTGCTCAGTGGTATGACCACCGTGGAATCACTCAGTGGCAAACGGCCGTATATTTTCCTCGGCTGTTTTGTTGTCGGGATGCTGGTAACGCCTCCGGATGTTATTTCACAAACGATCCTGGCGCTGCCGATGTATCTGCTCTTTGAAGCGGGTGTCCTTGCTTCGCGGTTAATCCGACCACAGCAAGCTGAAGCATCTGAAGCTGACTGACAAAGGCCGCGTCAGCGACTCAGTAACAGCGCCAGCGACAGTACCACTGGGGTCAGCAACGTAGCTATCACATTCATACCGAGCGCCTCCGGAACCGCAGCGATATTTTCACGCTCCTGATTTAAGGCCGTCAGCGTCTTCAATGTCAGTGCCCAAGGGAAGAGCGCCAGCAGAACCCACTGCGGCCAGATCCCGGCCATAACCGCAATGACGATCAAGCCCGCCACCGAAAACGTCATGATATTAAAAGCCCTGACGCCTGCAGAGACGCCGTAACGAATCAACAGGTGATCTCGACCGTGGACTCTGTCCGCTTCAATATCGGGGAACTGATTCGCCAGTAAAAGATTATTCACCATCAGAAAGACCACTGCCGCGCCAAAAGCCACGCAAACCGGCTGCTCAAGTCCTGCGACAATAGCCGTCCCTACCACCATCAAAACACCGAACCCCAACCCTGGAGCAAACAAACAAAGGTACGGTAAACGATTAATGACCGAGGTATAAAACCACACCAGAAGCACCCCTATGCCGCCCAACAGCCACAAGGCGGGGTACGCTAATGACAGATAAACACCGATGATTACAACGCACAACAATGACAGGACAGCTCCGGCCAGTACCCAACCTGCCGCCTGCGGGTGCTCGGGCAAACCTCCGCTTCCGCCGCTGAACGGCGTGCGGTCGGTGACAAGATCAAGGCCGCTTTTAAAGTCCTGATATTCATTGAGCATATTGACAGATATATGCGCGAGCAAAGCACCAAGTACAACCCAGATCAGATCAGGATTTAATTGAGGAGAGTATCCTGAGGCGGCAAACCCCACCAGCAAGCAGACGGGCGTCAGAATAAGAAACGGCGGTCGGGTGGTTTTCAGGCTCGTTGTTAAAATAGATGCATCCATGCCGTTGTCTCTGTGTTTTACCGCATCGGTGGCAAATCCGATATCAGGCTACTCTCAGTTAAAGCAGGACTGTCGACCAGGGTTTCGGTATGACACTGCCAACCTGCGTTTCTGCGACGCTGCACAATTTCTTGTGCTTTACGCTCGCAGAATCCTTCCGCTGTCTTCGCATTCCAGACAACCCGCTGTTCTTCAGGCGTCGTAAAATGTACCTCACACGGCAGCCTCCAGCCTTGTGGATAAACCACCTGAACTGCATGCCATACCTCTCCACTTTCGCAGACAGTTCGTTCCTCTTCGGCGGCCATAGCAAATGACGCCAGCAAACATATGGGGATTATTCTTATTATCTGCATTTTCGTCCCTGTTTATTCCGCCGCGCTGCTATCCAGCAATTGGTCAAGTAAGCTGGCTAAGCGCCGGGCAGCGAGGTGAAGTCTCGACCTGATCCACTGACGATCAGTACTAATATCTGACTCGTCCAAACGGGCACCTTTCTTGTAGTCCCGGTAAATATCACGCGTTTTCTGCAGCGACTCGCTGGCCCAGTCCTCGGGACTTCCTTCTGATGGCGCCGCAACAACAAAAGACGCGATAAGAGTACTGTCCTTCGCTAAAGTTCCCGACAGACCAGGCACATCACGATCCCAGAAGGCATGCAGATTCGTACGCTCACCCCGATAATATATCCGCGTCTGATTACCGCCACGGTCATCTGCATAACTGACGTGTAATGGCTGATGCACATCTCCGACAAAATGCCCAAGGAAGGCCAACGCTTGCCAATCGGACTCGGGCGCACTCTGCAGACGCTTCTGCATTGCGCGAATTTCCTCCGTCACACACCCCTTTCCCGGACAATGAGCACGATGAACAGAGGTATCTTTGCGCGCTACATTAATGTAATGCCACACCGACGTATGCTTGTAGTCATCTATCGTTCTGACCCGGTCAGGCCATCCGCACAACTGTGCGAATGAGCGGGCCTCGCCAGACTGTCTGACCAGCCCGCTAATGACTCTCTGTGTTTCAGGTGTGGCGTACTGATAAGCAAGGTCACACACTACAGCATGGCTTGGATAACTGAACGCAAATACACCTTGAGCAGTCATCGCCAGCGTGAAACCGATGAGCACTCTTAAATACATGCTGTTTTTCTTCATAGGCCTATTCTGGGTCAGCTTAACGCTATTGTGAACCGGGCATCATGGCACATTGAGCCAGAATGTCCTGCCACTTTGTAACATGACCACGATGAGCTTTGAGCATCGCCGCCCTCTCGGCCTCAAGTGTCGCAACCACACCTCGCTGCCAATCACCGACTACACTGCGTGGCGCCAATAGTGAGATAGCATTCAAGTAGTCGATCAACTGGGCACCAAAGCGATCGGTTTTACTCAGATAGGGTTGAAGCACACCGGCGTAATACTTATGGAAGACATTCTGCAGAATCTCGGCCTGAGGAGTGAGGCGGCCAGCAGGACACAGCGGACGATCGCCAAGGCGCTGCTCAAGAAGCCAAGCACCTCTGATACTGGCCTCCATAAGCGCACGATTCGTGAGACGCCAACGCCCTATCGCCGCCGTAGCAAGCATCTGCTGCTGATGAGCCTCCATCACCCCCGAATCGTACTGCCAATCGCCAGACTGCCACTGACGACCTTGCTGTACGAGGTAATCGAACACCTGGGTCGCCGCCAGTGTGGTTGCTCCGTCCTGAGGCGACCTGTCTCCCGCTGGCAGCAGACCTTCTGATTGTGACAAAAAGGCCTGCCACTCCTCTGACGAGAACCAGGCATTCCACCAGTACGTCATTCGGGCGTCGTATTTCTGCTGCAGAAGGCGACGTAACTTATCCGCAAGCTCGGGATCACTATCATCCAGCACATCGATACACTCCGGCGCACTTAGCATCAGGTCACGTTGTAGATGCAGTCTCTGACTGGGCGCCGCCAACTTGCCGAGAGAACTATTATTTGCCCCCAGTACTCGTCCTAGCTCACATGAAGATAACGACAGAAAATCGAGTAGGTTAATGCTTAATTCAGGCTCACTGACTGACAGTTGGCGGCGCCCCGGCAAGTCGGTGAGTGCAGCCGGAAGTTCCTCTCCATCAGACTCCGGCAATTCAACCTGAAGTGCACGGCCAAGGCGCTCAAGATAGTCATCCAACGCTGCCTGCTCACCTGTGGAGCAGCCACTTAACATGGCCGCAACAAGCAAAAGCAGCAAAGGCCTCACCGGCGTTGCATCCAGTCAGGGCGGGGAATAAAGGCTCTCTGCAATGCCAGAACGTCATCCTTATGCTCAGGAGTCAGATACGGTCGCTCAAGACTGAACACCTGATAGATGCCGCCTTGCAACATATCCTGCGTGATCACACTCTCATCCCCCGACAACAGGTTGCACTGAAGAAACGAAAACCACGAAGTCACAACGATCCAGGTGCTTAACGCCAGGTCCTGACAGTCCTGTTCATCAGCAGACAGAATTCCGGCGCTGCTGAGCGCCAGAAAAATCTTTTCAATCTGCCTCAGGCAATGACTGAAAAACTCACGATACCGCTGATGTAGCTCCGGGTCTGCGCTCAGCAGATGCTCCATATCCCGGTGCATGAAACGGTACGCCCAGAGTTCATTAAAGACGTCCGTCAGGTAACGTAGCTTGTCCTGAGTTTCGATCACGCGTCCTTCGGGGAGTGCCAGAATATCCAGAACCCGCTGTTCATAGCGATCAAACAGATTGGCGATGATCGCCTGCTTGTTACGGAAATGATAATAGAGATTACCCGGCGAAATACCGAGCTTCGAGGCAATATGGTTCGTCGTTACGGCCCGCTCTCCGTTTTCGTTAAACATCTGTAAGGCCGCATCAATGATGCGCTCGCGGGTGCCCATACCATCACTCCTGAAAAATCATGTCTCTATTTTAACCTGTTTAAAGGTATATACGGACAATCTTCTTGTCTATGCGAGACACCCCTTGACGAATTAGAGTAATAACTCTAATAATGGGGTCTGTTTATTTGTTAACCACCCGGAGGCACCCATGGTTGCCACAGTTTCTACCCTGCATACACCCGCTCAGGAGATCGAGCGACTTCATGCCTTGCACCACCAGCAACTGGAAGAATTCCGCGCAGCTCCTATGCCGGATGCCGCCGTCCGGGTCGGGAACTTACGGAAACTGAAAGCCGCCCTGATTCAGCAACAGGACTCACTGGTCAAAGCCGTGAATGAAGACTTCAGTTGCCGGGCTGAAGGGGACACCTTGATTGCAGAAATCATGACGACGGTGCAGGCACTCAACTACATGATTAAAAACGTACGCAAATGGATGCGTCCGTCCGGTCGTCATGTAAATATGCTGTTTGCACCGGCGTCGAATGAAGTCGTCTACCAGCCTCTGGGGGTCATCGGTATTATGGTGCCCTGGAACTACCCCATTCAGCTGGCCCTTGTACCGATTGCTACGGCACTCGCTGCGGGCAACCGTGCCATGATCAAGATGTCGGAGTTTACCCCCGCGACTAACCGCGCTCTGAAAGACATGCTGGCGTCTGTGTTCGACGAAACCGAAGTGGCCATCATTGAAGGTGAGATCGATGTCTCCAGCGCCTTCTCCGAGGTGCCGTGGAATCACCTGATATTTACCGGTTCTACCGCCGTCGGTAAGCACGTCATGTCCGCGGCCGCAAAGAATCTCACGCCAGTCACACTGGAGCTGGGCGGAAAATCACCGGCCCTGATTGCCCCTGATGCGAACCTGGAGCACGCTGCTGAACGTATCTGCTTCGGCAAGTCACTGAATGCCGGCCAGACCTGCATCGCACCGGATTATGTGCTGGTACCCGAAGGTCGCGAAAAAGAATTCATTGGACGCTACCACCAGGCGTTCACAAAAATGTACCCGACGATGAAAGATAATGATGACTACACATCCATCATTAATGACCGCCAGTATCAGCGCTTATTTTCCTGGTTAAAAGACGCCGATGAAAAAGGCGCAAAGATAACTCAGATAAACCCCGGCGACGAAAACTTCTCTGACTGCCGGAAGATGCCGCCACACCTCATCGAAAACGGTACCGACGAGATGACGGTAATGCAGGAAGAATTATTCGGTCCTATCCTGCCGATCGTCACATACCGCAGTTTCGACGATGCTTTGGCCTACATCACTGACCGGGACCGACCTCTCGCACTCTACCTGTTCAGTTATAATCGCGATATTGAAAAGAAAGTGCTTGAGCAGACCCACGCCGGTGGCGTTGCAGTCAATGACACCCTGATGCATATCGCGCAGGATGACATGCCTTTTGGGGGTATTGGACCATCAGGCATGGGCCATTATCATGGTAAAGAAGGCTTCGTAACGTTATCTAAGGCGAAAGCAGTGCATCGCAAAGGGCGGATCAACAGCGGTAAAGTGATCTATCCACCGTATGGCACGCGTCTGCACAATCTGGTTTATAAACTCTTCATCCGGTAAGGGGAAAAGAATGAAAACATCCCGCCGTGGATTTCTGCAGCTTGGCGCCATGGGCACCGCTGCACTGACAATCGGTTCAGGAGCAGCCATGTTAACTGGCTGCTCGGCACAGCAGACCCCAGCCGAGGGGTTTAAGACACTGCGTGAAGTGGATGTCTACTTTCTGGGCGCTCTGGCACCCGCTGTTCTGACTACTAAAGGTTATCCCGGTGCGCTGGGCAAAGATGCCCGCCAGCGCCTGCTGGAGTCTCTGGATAGCCTGATGACGACCCTTCAGGGGCACGCTCTGAGCCAGTTGCAGATGGCCTTCGACCTGATGGGTTCGCCGGTCACTCGTGTTGCTGTAGGCGCACCTTTGCACCCATGGCAGGAAGCCACCGTTGAAGAAGCCGAGGCATTTCTTGAAAGCTGGCGTGATTCCTGGCTGCCGATCAAGCGCATGGGTTATCAGGGGCTCTGTAAGCTGATTACCATTTGCTGGTATTCGCAACCAGAAAACTATGCACTCAGCGGCTACCCGGGACCACCAGTGAAAGTGCCTTACCCATACCCTGCCACTGGCGAATAACACGACAGAATCCGATAGAGAGAACACGATGAAACGTACACCACACATTCCAATGGTTGCGGGTATCCCTGATCCGATTCTGGAGGGTATCGCAAGCGGCTGGAACGTTCAGGATGCAGCCGATGTTGCTGATGGCGGCGTCATTACTGCTGATGTCGTCATTATTGGTACCGGTGCAGGCGGTGGTACTACCGCAGAAATTCTTGCGGAAGCCGGCCTCAATGTACTGATGCTGGAAGAAGGCCCGCTGAAAAGCACCAATGATTTTAAGATGGATGAGCGTGAAGCCTATCACGACCTCTATCAGGAAAGCGCCGGGCGTATGAGCAAAGACGGCTCAATGTCGATCCTTCAAGGTCGCTGCGTCGGTGGTACAACAGTCATCAACTGGACTTCAAGCTTTCATACGCCAGAACAGACACTCGAACACTGGGCGAATGAATTCAAACTTGAAGGCGCCAGTAAAGAAGAGATGACTCCATGGTTTGAACGCATGGAAGAACGTCTGCAGATTGCGCCTTGGCCAGTACCCCCTAACCCGAACAACGCCGTCCTGAGTCGTGGTGCAGAAGCGCTGAACCTCGAATGGCATGTCATTCCCCGGAACGTATCGGGCTGCTGGAATCTGGGTTACTGCGGTACCGGGTGTCCGACCAATGCAAAACAGTCCATGCTGGTCACCACCATTCCGGGTGCACTGAATAAGCAATCAGGCCTTATTTATAATGCGCGTGCCGAGCGCCTGATCATTGAAGGCGAGAAAGTACTGGGCGTTGAAGTGACGGCCCTGAACAGCGACTACAAACCGAACGGCAATATGTTTTCGGTGAAAGCACCTCACGTCGTGATGTCCTGTGGTGGTATCAACGGCCCTGCTCTGCTGTTACGCTCGGATGCACCAGATCCGAAGAAGCGCGTCGGTAAACGTACCTTCTTCCACCCGGTGGCATTTAACTTCGCCCAGTTCGATGAGCTGATTGATCCCTACTACGGTGCGCCGCAGTCGATCTACAGTGACCATTATCAGTGGCTGAACGTGACAGGTCCGGCGGGCTATAAGCTTGAGGCAACACCTCTGCATCCAGGACTTGCTGCCGTTCTGTTCATGGGCCACGGTGGCCGCCACTATGAAGACATGGGCAACCTGCCGAACACCAACCTGTTGCTGGCACTGATCCGTGACGGCTTTGACGAAGAAAGCCCGGGCGCAAGCATTGAGCTGGCCAGCGATGGCTCGCCGGTTGTTGACTACCCGGTTAACGACTACATCTGGGATGCATTCCAACGCGCCATGATCTCAATGGCCGAAATCCAGTTTGCTGCAGGCGCCAAGCGCGTTCGCCCGTCACACCTGGATGCTCCATGGTACGAAACGGTTGAAGAAGCGCGCGACGGCATCAATAACCTTGATAACCGCTCAAATGCATTTACCGTGGGAAGTGCGCACGTTATGGGCGGTATGGCCATGGGTGAAGACCTCGATAAATGTGTTGTCGACAGTAACGGTAAATACCACTACCTCGACAACCTGTACGTTATCGACGGTTCTGTGTTCCCAACCAGTATTGGTGCTAACCCGCAGCTGTCGGTGTACGGCTTTGCCTGTAAGTTTGCTAACCAGCTGGCGGCGAAGATTAAAGCCGGCGCATAACAGGTTGCTGTGACACCCGTTCACACGTGATAACCAGTAACAGAAGGAGCGGCTCAGCCGCTCTTTTTATTTATGGCTTTTTCTTCCGTTCTGGGCAATTCGAAAATATCCGCAACGACCGAACCTTATCCAGACAGCATGGTCTAGACTCAGAACATTCAACAAACTGAGTTGTCGTTATGTTTTCTGCTGAGAAATCGTATTTCTCAATTGTGCTGTACTCCGCTCTGCTTACCGCTTTCAGCACCCTGACTCCGACTGCATTTGCAGTCGTTTCAAAGAGCCAGCCCTCCAGCGCCCAACAGGAAGAGTCCACCTTGCCGGAAACTGCAGCAGCCGAACCTGAGGCTAAGTTACCCGGAACGGAGCAAGATGCCGAAACGACGCCTACGGTCGACAATCTTCCACTCCTCAATGCCAGTATTCCCCCCGGCCAGTTTCAGACCTTGTACTGGAGCCCCGGCCAGTCGTTTGCCAGTATCGACACGCCTGTACCGGTACTTGTTGCTCATGGGAAAAACCCAGGCCCTAAAGTCTGCCTGACCGCCGCGATACATGGCGATGAACTGAACGGTATCGAAATGGTGCGGCGCCTGATGTACCAGCTGGAACCGGTAAAAATGAACGGAACTGTCATTGGCGTGCCGATCGTTAATCTGGATGGTTTTCGTCGTGCCAGTCGCTATCTTTCTGACCGCCGGGACCTGAACCGTTACTTTCCGGGGAGCGAGAACGGTAGCGCGGCCTCGCGTATCGCTTACTCCTTTTTCAATAAGATCATCCGCGGTAATTGCGACTTTCTCGTCGACCTTCATACAGGCTCATTAAAGCGTACCAACCTTCCGCAGATCCGTGCTGACCTCAGTAATGAAACTGTCTTTGAGTTCAGTCGCCACTTAGGTGGCATCACCGTGCTGCATGGTCGCGGTAGTGAAGGCACACTTCGCCGAGCGGCAACCGATCTCGGTATTCCGGCAATCACTCTGGAATCCGGCGGACCAAACAGCCTTGATGAAAGCTCAGTCGATGGCGGCGTAAAGGCACTTGAGACCTTGTTACAGAATCTTGATATCCAACCCACCGTTCGCTTCTGGGGAACGCCTCAGCCCGTGTTTTATCACTCTGAGTGGGTACGCTCTGATCAGGGCGGAATACTCATGTCGGATGTAGAACTGGGCGACAACGTGCGAGCCGGCGATATTCTGGGGCGCGTTGTCGATCCGGTATCCAATACTGGCAGTGATATCGTCTCGCCCTTATCTGGAAAAATTATCGGCATGGCCTTCAATCAGGTCGTACAGACGGGTTTTGCGGCCTATCACATCGGCGAGGCTAAGACTCCGGAAGAGGCTAAAGAAGAAGCGCAGGAAGAGCTGAAAGAAGAAAATCAGGAATCAGGGCCAACTGAGTCGCCGCCCGATGATCCGGAATCAACGCCCACCCCAGAGGACACCGAGGCGCGCGTTAAAAAGACCGGCGATTCCATAAGTGACTCAGAAAGCGGCTCTGAGAATGCTGAGTGATCACTGACGCGTAATACGAGCAGCTGGAATCGTTAAGCAAAATCTGAACACACAGTAACGAAATGTCCTTTTTCAATATGACGAGACTGTCATAAAGCGTCCTTCAATAGCTGTTACTATACCTGCATTGCAGATCAGGTAAGTACAGCATGAATAGAAAATACCTAGGCTGCGGAATTCTGGCTTTTATAGTTGTATCCGCATCAGCCTGCACGCCAGTGCGCTTCAATGAGCGTGAACGACTTTCGCAGCCCGATATGGCCTTTGATAGCACACCACTGAAGAGTGAAATCGAAGCCGATGTCTACAGCGCACGAGAAGGTGCATCCGGTGTATTTACTGGCGGCGGTGGTGGAGGTTGCGGATGCTACTGAGACTGCTTGGCCTGGCCGCCTTCCTGATGATCAACTCAATGACTCATGCGGCTGCGCCTACGACGGATGAGCTTGATAGCATTTTTGCCGCGCGCGGCATCGTTTACCAGCAGGAAGACGACGGCGGCCCGGGAGGCAACCCGACCATCGAAGAAGATGCGACCATCTACGAGGGCATACTGCTGTTTCAACAACGCCTCAATGAAAATAACGCCGCCAGCTTTAAAGCCGTCGGTGACCTGGTCACCGCAGCCTCCTACGATGATGCCCGCGATAAGGCAGAAACTGTCTCTGGCGCGACGGGCTACAACCCTGGGCGTTTTAATCTTGAAGGGCGCTGGAAGTACCGCAGCGACAATCGTACCGGCTTTACTCTTCATACCAGCTACGGACAGGAGTTTGCCTATCGCAGTACTGGCTATGGTTTCGGAGTCTCCCAGTCTCTGAACGAAGAATCGACACAAGTCAGTGCCGATTTCCAGTTCTATGACGATACGGTTCGCATGATCCGCTACGACGGCAGTAAAGAAACCGATGAGCCACGCGATACAGCCACTGCAGCCTTCAGCCTGACCCAAACGGTGTCGCCCATGTCTCTGGTCAATCTATCCTGGATCTACAGTCGCCAGCGCGGCATGCTGGCAACATCCTTTAATTCGGTGCTGTTCGACAATGGTGAACGTGGCTTTGAGCTGCTCCCTGACGAACGTATCCGCAATACTGTATCAGTGCGTTATAAACACGCCATAGGCGAAGACTCGGTTCAGTTAGGCTTGAGTCATTATCAGGATAGCTGGGAGCTTGATGGCCAGGCAGTCGAAGCTCGCTATTTTTATCGTTTAAACGACGGCCAACTAACACTGGAGCCGAGCTACCGGTTTTACACACAAACGGCCACGGAATATTTTTCCGAGCAGTTTACGGCGCCACAAGCGTATCAAACCAGTGACTCCGATCTCGGAGATTTCGATGGTCACAGTATTGGCTTAAATTTATCGTATCGGAAAGCGGGCTGGTTCACCCAAGCGCCGTCAAACTACGATATTGGCTTTAATGTTTATCATCGTTCAGATGATCTGAATTTTTACTGGCTTACCTTAGGTTGGTACACCCCACTATGAAATTAGCATCAGTATTATTTTTACTTTTTTCAGCACTTTTAATGTCAAATATTTCCTTCGCAGGAAACTACACCACGCTGAACAACGAAACCTACAACATAGATTTTAATCAGCCAGAAAAGCCGGTCGTTTTAATCGTCTGGGCCTCATGGTGTGGCTACTGTATGGAAGAAATCCCGCACCTCAAGGAAGAATTAAAAGACCACCCGGAATTCACCTGGCTCGGTCTTAATGTGAATAAAAATCCCGAAGATGGTCGTCTGGTAGAACTAGAGCGCGCCCTCCCCTGGTTATCACTGAGTGACCCAGACCTGGTCATCGGAGATCAGTTCAAAGTACGGGGCACGCCGACTCTGATTGTGCTCAACAGCAAAGGAGATGCGATTTATCGCGGTCGACGGACTGACGACGAATTTAAAGCCGCTCTCGACACTCTTTCGGCAGAGCAATAATTCCGTGGTCTTTGCGCTCAGAAAACTCCGCGCCAAATGTATTTTACTGGTTGGCCTAAGCCTCTTTATTAACCCGTTAGATGCCGCTGAACGCATCAGCGGCACTGCAGAAAATCACGCAACGCCTTCGGTCAACAGGTCCACCAGCCTGATGACCACTACGGTCGATTTTCAGATTCTTATGACCAAAGATAACCACTCTTCTGCGATGGCTAATGCAGCAATAGACAGCGCCATTGATGAAATCAAACGCGTAACCCAGGTATTCTCCGAATGGGAGCCTGGCAGCGAAATCAGTGCAATTAATAAGGCGGCGGGCGTTAAAGCCATCGAGGTATCACCTGAGGTTTTCCGCTTAATTGCAGAAGCGCTGCGCATCTCGGAGCTTAGTGACGGCAAATTCGATATTACTTTCAAAAGCGCAGGCAAACTCTGGGATTTCCGCGCACAGACTATTCCTGACGCCGCCACTCTGCAAAGCGCGGTTATGGCTATTAATTATCAGCACATCATCTTAGATGAAGAAAAACAGACTGTTTTTCTGACGAAGGCAGAAACCCAGATTGGCCTCGGCGGCATTGCCAAAGGCTATGCTATTGATCGTGCCGTTCAGATTATTCGTAACTCTGGTTTTGATGTGTTCTATATCAACGCGGGCGGGGATTTGTATGCCAGTTCCGGTGGCGTTTCTAAAAACAGCACGAAAGACAGTACCAAGCGCTGGAAAGTCGGCATACAACACCCGGACGAAACAGAAAGCCTGATCGCCTTACTGCCTGTCGCTAACGGTGCCATAGCAACCTCGGGCGACTACGAGCGCTATTTCGAAAAGGGCGGCATTCGCTATCACCATATTATCGACCCGGATACCGGGTACCCTGCGGATATGAGCCGCAGTGTTACCGTGCTGACCTCCCGAGCCTACCTGGCTGATGCGCTCGCGACCGCCGTATTTGTCCTGGGCCCAGAGAAAGGCATCACGCTGATAGAAAATATGCCAGAGACCGAGGTGCTGATCATCGACAAGCGCGGACAGATCGTCAGTACGCTGCCGCACCTATCTCCCTGACTCGTGCGCCTTATCTAAAAATGCTCACTCTCGGAAGGGAGGTAGATGAACATCAAGCAGCATGATGTGACGTGTCCTGCCATTTGCCCCGACCCCACCCATCTATTACTATTCGCGCAGATATCACCCATAAGGCTGATTTTATGAATACAGTTGTATACCCGGGCACTTTTGACCCTATCACCAACGGTCACACCGATTTGATCGAACGCGCAGCCCGCATGTTTGATCACATCATCGTCGCCGTTGCTGCAAGCCCAAAGAAGCGCCCCCTGCTGGATCTCGAAACGCGCGTAGACCTGGCTCAGAGCGTACTGGGCCACCTGCATAACGTTGAGGTTGTCGGGTTCAGCAATCTGCTAGCAGACTTCGTTAAAGAAAAGCGCGGTAACATCATTCTGCGCGGGCTGCGTGCGGTGTCTGACTTCGAGTACGAGTTTCAGCTCGCCAATATGAATCGCGTACTGGCACCGAATGTTGAAAGCCTGTTTCTGACACCCGCAGAGCAATACTCCTATGTGTCGTCGACGATCGTGCGTGAGGTGTCAGCTCTGGGAGGTGATATCAGTACACTGGTTCATCCAACCGTCGCTAATACTCTGAAAAAATACCAGACTGAGGCATAATACGGTTCAGTAACCGTGTTTCCTGAACCGTATTCCCTGATGGAGGTTAATCATGGCCTTGATAATTACTGATGAGTGCATCAACTGTGATGTATGTGAGCCAGAGTGTCCGAACGAAGCGATCACTCCGGGAGAAGAAATTTACGAAATCGACCCGGCAAAATGCACCGAGTGTGTAGGTCACTACGACGAGCCTCAGTGCCAGCTCGTATGCCCGGTCGACTGCATCCCACAGGATGAAGACAACATGGAAACCCAGGACGAGCTCGAAGCAAAATACGAGCGCCTGACGGGTAAGAAAATCGCCTGATTTCTCATGCGCTGGTTGCACCCGGCGCCTGCGAGTAAGACACTAGAGCCTCCTGTCACCGGAGGCTTTTTTATGCGCCGCACCTGGCTTGCTGGAGTTTTCGCCACCAGCGCTCTCATTGTCACTTTTTCTACTGCCATTACTGGCTGTGCTCAGAACGATACTCAGCCTGAATCATTCTCTGGCACAGTGGCCGTAGCAAGTGCTCACCCTCTGGCCACAGATGCCGGTCTTGAAATTCTGGCCGAAGGCGGTAATGCCTTTGATGCAGCCATCGCAGTCGCAGCCAGCCTGGGGGTTGTCGAGCCATACAGTGCAGGCATTGGCGGAGGGGGCTTCTGGCTTCTGTACGATGCAGACGAGAAACAATACCGTTTTATTGATGCCCGCGAGACGGCTCCTCAGTCTTTTCACCGGGATTACTATCTGGATGAAACCGGAAACGTCGACCGAGACAAAGCGGTGAACGGTGCAACCGCAGGGGGCATCCCCGGACAACCTGCCGCATTCGCTTATATTGCTGAACACTACGGTAAGTTGCCACTCACACGCTCGCTGGCTGACGCCATCGCGCAGGCAAGTGAAGGGTTTCCTGTCGATCCACATTATCAGAAGCTGATGGGCTACCGGCTTGATGCTGTTCAGCGCTACCCATCCAGTGCCTCTGTTTTTCTTGATGACGGCCGTATTCCAGAGGTCGGTTTCACGCTCAAGCAGCCTGATCTTGCAAATACCCTCAGTAGCATCGCCAACCTGGGTTTTGATGGCTTCTACCGCGGCCCACTGGCGGTGACCATGGTCGACGAGATCAATAAAGCAGGCGGCGACTGGACTCTGAACGACCTCGCCTCATACGAAGTGAAAGAGCGTGAGCCAGTCAAAGTGACGTTGGGTGACACTCAGTTGATCAGTGCACCACCGCCCTCTTCTGGCGGTATCGCGATTGCGCAGATGCTGAAAATGCTGGAGCCGTTTGACTGGCAGAACATGAATGAAGCCGACCAGATTCACCTGCTGGCCGAAGTCATGCGCCGTGCATATCGAGATCGTGCTGAATTCCTCGGTGACCCGGACTTTGTCGATGTCCCGATGAGCAAACTCATCAGTGATGAACGCAATTCAGAATGGGCAGCCAGTATCGATATGAATCAGGCGACGCCAAGCGCCGACCTGAATGGCCCGAAAAATATTCAGGAAGGCTTCCACACGACGCACCTGTCGGTTGTCGATTCTGAGGGTAACCGTGTCTCGGCAACCCTGAGTATTAACCTGCCATTTGGTTCTGCCTACACGATTCCGGGTACGGGCGTTTTGCTGAATAACGAGATGGATGATTTTTCTGCCAAACCGGGCGAACCTAATGCCTATGGTCTGGTTGGCAATGAGGCGAATGCGATTGCTCCGGGTAAGCGCCCACTGTCGTCCATGTCGCCTTCGATGCTGGAATCTGAAGACAGCATTGCCGTCTTAGGCACCCCGGGTGGCAGCCGTATTATCAGCATGGTCTTTCTCGGTGCGCTGGAATATCTACAAGAGAAACCTGTCGAAAGCTGGGTCGCACGGCCGCGCATTCATCATCAGTACCTGCCCGATGTCATTCAGCACGAACCGGGCGTGATCTCGGATAAAGCGATGACCGAGCTCAAGGCACGCGGTCATACTTTCCGGGATGTCGGCCGTGAATACGGCAATATGCAGGCGATCCTGATCGATAAGAAAAGCGGCGAAGTCACCGCCGCTTCAGACCCGCGCGGCATCGGCAGCGCGAAAGTGATCAGCCAGTAGTCCTGGTAAATTCAGGCCGGTTGATACACCCGCATCAACCGGCCCTGACCGTCTTCGCAGGCATAACTGATGCCGCATTCAACGACTTTACTGCGCTCAGTCACTGTGGGGACGTAATACCAGTCTGACTGCACTTTAGTGCGATCCACCGTTAACAGAATAAAACCGTGGGTCTGCACTTCTGCGTATTTAATATGCGGACTGCCGGCCATGATGGTGTTCTCAGCGCTATTGGCAATAATCCTTGGGAAGCCAGGCGAGGTCACTGACGGCGTAACAAACTCAACGGCCAGAGACCCCTCTCCGGTATAGCGGTTGTAGTTGCTCCAGCTATATGGATCGTCACAGATATCAGCGGCAAAAGATGCATGAAGATCGCCAGTCAACACCACCATGTTTTTTACATTCTGACTGCGCACAACATCTAGCAGGCGATTTCGTGTCGCTGCGTAGCCATCCCAGCTATCGAGCCAGAAAGACGCCGCCGCACCGCTGCCAAGAAGATTTTCGAGGTTTAAATAATAGCGCTGAGCCATAATCACCTGCTGTCCAAGTATCTTCCACTGTGCAGAGCTACTGACCAGTTGATCGCGCAGCCAGGCTTCCTGCTCAAAACCGAGCAGCGAGCGGTTTTCATCCATTGCCGTCTGCTGCTTACCCGAGCCAGAAGGTTGTTCGTCGCGCCCCTCGACGCGGGTGTCCAGCATTAACAAATCGAGTAAGTCACCATACTGAATGCGGCGATAAATACTACCGAAGCGGTTTTCTCTCACCGGCATCCATTCAAAGTACGCTTGTTTTGCGGCCACTTTACGCGCTGACCAGTCGCCCTCAGAATCATCGTGATTAGATGCTCCATCTTGCCAGGCGTTGTCTGTGAACTCATGGTCGTCCCAGACACAGATAAACGGGTGTTGCTGATGCACTGCCGCAAGGTCCGGGTCCAGTTTGTACAGTGCGTGGCGGCGACGATAGTCATCAAGTGAGATCGTTTCGTGCGCCGGAGCCAGTGCGCGCTCGTTGCGCAGACTGTCATCTCCGTATTCGTCCTGACCGTACTCGTAAATATAGTCCCCCAGATGAACGACGGCATTGAGATCAGCGCGCTCAGCTAACACCCGATAGACATTGAAATACCCGTGCGGATAACTGGAGCAGGAGACGACAGCAAAGCGCGCCGCATCCGGGCTGCCACTATCAGCAGTGCGAGTACGACCAATGGGCGATGTCTCTCCCATCGCCAGGAAACGGTAGAAGTACGTTGTGCCAGGCATTAACCCTGTCACATCTGCTTTGACGGTGTAGTCACGGAATGCGCCTGTGCGCTCGACGCCACTGGCAACAATGTCAGAAAAGCTATCGTCAGCAGCGACCTGCCAGATCACATCAACATCCATCGCACTAACGGGAGAAAAATGACTCCAGAGTAAAACAGAATCTGCCGTAGGATCTCCGCTGGCAACGCCATAGTTAAAGAAACCCGCGGCTGGAAGTTCTGGCTCCGCAGGTACCTGGCTCATGGCCAGTGCGCCCGGTGCAACACTGACGCTGGCAATGCTCGCGGTACCTGTACGCAGAAATGTGCGACGCGTGACAGACATAATGACTACTCCTTGAAAATCAGCCCGGTATACTGAAGTGCAAAGATGTCAGCTACATGAAGCCCTATAGTCAGACCCGATAAGAGCCGTCGATGGAATCTCAGAGCATTACGTTTATTCTAAAAAAACTGGTCGGCATGACACTGATGCCAGTGCCGCTGACTCTGCTGTGTATACTTCTCGGCTTGTGGTGGTTTTCGCGAGCACCGATAAAATCACGGCTGGCATTTTTCAGCGCATTTTTACTCCTCGCAGTCAGTGCATTTAATCCGGTGGCTGACCGGTTAATTGCACCCCATGAAAGTCATTATCCAGTGTTTGATATAAAGCAACCTGTCGATGCTGTGGTAGTACTTGGTAGCGCCAGCCAGAGTGCTCCAGCAGAAAGCCCAGCGTTTATGAGTTTAGGTAGTTCAGCCATGTATCGTTTGTCAGAAGGCCTGAGGATATTGCGCGCAAATCCCGACGCGATTCTGATTGTGACCGGCTACGCTGGTTTCAGTGCAACAAAACCCCATGCAGAAATTCTTCAGCAGGCGGCTATTGACCGCGGTATTGACCCGTTACGCATATTTGCATTCCCGACCGCACGTGACACTGAAAATGAAGCGTCGCTGACAGAACCACTATTGAGAAATAAGCGTTTCGCTCTGGTAACCGAGGCAGCCCATCTAAAACGTGCGACCGTGTTCTTCGAGCGCGAAGGGCTGAACCCAATTCCCGCCCCAGCGATGTTTATCGGAGAACATCACAGTGACTGGCGACTGGACGCAACTGGCCTCTACAAAACCGAGCGAGCTTTTTACGAAACCATGGGCAGAGCCTGGCAGTGGTTAAAGTCTTTTCTTTAACTGCGATCATGCAGGCCGTTTGACCTCACCAGAAAGAAAGCAGGAACTTTAACACCCGCCCCCCACTCCCAATCTGTATCACTATTTATTGGGAGTCAGTATGAGCATCATCAAAAAAGCGTCAGCGATTTATCATTCACTCGGCAAGAAAGCGAAAGCCAGCGTATCGACTGAGTCCGGTGCATTAAAAGATCAGCCATACGGTTTTAACACCCGCTTCGAAGATCAGCCCGGAACCAACCCGGAAGAATTAATCGCCGCGGCTCACGCCAGTTGTTTCACCATGGCGTTGTCGTTTGCTCTTGAGGGAGAAGGTTACTCCAGTGGTCAGCTGAAAACCGAGGCCGATGTATCTCTCGATAAAGACGGTGACGGTTTCACCGTGACGAAGTCCGCCCTGAGCCTGACGGCACAAGTGGATGACATTGACGGTGACGAATTTGAGCGTATCGCTCAGACAGCAAAAGCGAACTGTCCGATTTCTAAATTACTGGATACCGAAATCACGCTCGAATACATCCTGAATCAATAATTCAGGTGTCAGTGAGACAGCGGCAGGTTCTCTTAACCTGCCGCTTCTGCCGTCAGCTCTGACAGAGTGTGGCGGTAGGTCTCCTGAATTAACCAAGCATCATTACTGGCACGGTGACGAGGGATACTCGCTTCCTGCGTCAGTCTCGCCTTGGTCTCGTCCCAGAGCAGAATCTGAGGCTCAGTCATGATCACTTCGATCGGGCTGATCTGAAACTGCATATTGATCCCGGCAGCATCAAACAGGCGGATCAACCAAGGTTTATCGACTACCCAGCCATCGCTGTACACCGTTTTACCACTCAACATCGCATTGAGTTCGGTCGCAACCTGGTGAACATGACTTCCGTGGCGCGCCAGCATCTCACGGGATATATTGTGAACCCCCTGCGCCGATGTATCCCAGTGGGTCCAGTGTTCCGCCGGAACGATCAGAGAACAGAAGCGAGAACCATCCCCTAACGCCAGACCGACTTCAATAGGGTAACTGTCCGGGCCAAAGCCAGACGCTTCAATATCCATAATGAATGGGGTCGAGATCCTTGGCATTCATTGCCTCCCGCAGCATGCTTGTTGTTTTTGTCATGGCGGCGTCGCCTGCTATCTGCACTGAATCAAAAAGTAGCTTGATGAGTAGTACAGTAAAAACCAATACACTAAAAAGTAGTACAAGCAGATACGTAGCGCGCGCTTTTTTGGATTAACGCTGACATTTTGGGCAGTAGACGGTCGCACGCTGGCCCTGACGGATCTCTTTCAGCGTGGTGGCGCAGTTTTTACACTCTTCGCCGCCGCGCCCGTAGACATAAAGCTGCTGCGCAAAATAGCCCGGTTTACCATCGCCCCCAACGAAGTCACGTAAAGTCGTCCCGCCCTGCTCTATCGCCGCACCCAATACCTGTTGAATGGTCTGTGTCAGCCTTTGATAGCGAGCCTTGCTGATCTTCCCTGCGGGGGTCTGCGGACGAATGCCTGCCAGAAAAAGGCTCTCATTCGCGTAAATATTGCCAACACCGACAACAATACGACCATCCATGATGAAGGTTTTCACGGCTTGCGACTTGCCACGACTCTTCTGAAACAGGTGAGAATCATCAAAGTCATCCGACAGAGGCTCAGGGCCAAGATGATTCAGATGCTCAGAGGTTTCCCCCGGCGCGACCCAGAGCAGCGCACCGAAGCGCCTCGGGTCGTGATAGCGCAGTACGCGACCATTGCTCAGGTGCCAGTCAATGTGATCGTGCTTCATCGCTGGCGCCGAAGGATCAACTAAGCGCAGAGAGCCTGACATACCCAGATGCCAGATGGCCGTGCCCACGGCGGTTTTCACCAGAATATACTTTGACCGGCGGGTCAGGCTGTCGACCGTCTGTCCGACCAGCTGTTGCACTTCATTTTCTACTGGCCAGCGTAATTTGGGCTGGCGGACATCAATGCGCGTAATGGTCTGCCCCTTCAGATATGGGCTGATGCCGCGCAGGGTGGTTTCAACTTCCGGAAGTTCTGGCATACAAACAACAATGGTATGAGTGAAGGGCTAGTTTACCGCTCTGGGCGAGAGAAATGCAGGCATAAAAAAACCCGGCCGGAGCCGGGTTCTTTCAGAAGTCAGATCAATTACTTGATCTTAGCTTCTTTGTACGCAACGTGCTTGCGAACTACAGGATCAAATTTCTTGATCTCGAATTTCTCAGGCATGGTGCGCTTGTTTTTGTCAGTAGTATAGAAGTGACCGGTACCGGCACTTGATACAAGACGGATCTTATCGCGTGGCATAACAGGTCTCCTTAGACTTTTTCGCCGCGTGCACGCAGCTCTGCCAGTACTACATCGATACCTTTCTTATCGATGATACGCATACCCTTAGTAGAGATACGCAGACGTACGAAACGGTTTTCGCTTTCAACCCAGAAGCGGTGGCTCTGCAGGTTCGGCAGAAAGCGACGCTTGGTTTTGATCTGTGAGTGGGAAACGTTGTTCCCGGAAACAGGACCTTTTCCTGTAACTTGGCAAACCTTAGACATGGTTCATCGCCCCGATTTTGTGTGTATCGAACAGATTTAATTCGTTACCAACCGTGGGCGTTAGCTCATCACTTTATGATGACCGTAGACGGCCCTGGCTGAAAAGAGTTGCGCTTTATACCAAAACGCAGACACCCCCGCAAGCAAAAGTGTATTTTTTACACAATATTCCGAAGCGCTGAATCGCTCTTCAAAGCTCTCTAGAGCCAGCCACGCTGGGCGAAAGAGACGGTATGACCATCACCAACCACCAAATGATCCAATACCCGGATATCCATCAACCCCAGTGCCTGCTGCAGGCGCTCTGTAATGGAACGATCAGCCCCACTGGGTTCTGCCACTCCGGAGGGATGATTGTGCGCCAGTATCACCGCGGCAGCCCCTTCAGCAAGGGCCTGTTTAACAACCTCCCGCGGGTAGACCGCTGCCGCATCGATCGTGCCCCGGAATAACTCGCGATACCGTATGACCCGGTTTTGATTATCCAGAAAGAGGCAGGCAAAGACTTCGTAGTCGCGATCTCTGAGTTGTGACTGCAAGTAACGCTCGGTGTCCTGTGGGCTGCTCAAGGCATCGCCACGTTGCATTCCCTGAGCCAGGTGTCGGCGTGCCATTTCCAGCACCGCCTGCAATTGCGCGAACTTGGCCGCTCCCAGCCCCAGAGGCTGACAGAAATCTGCCTGACTGGCTGTCAGTAAAGGCCGCAGACCGCCAAAGTCGGTTAACAGCTCCCGTGCAAGATCGACGGCACTCTTCCCCTTAACGCCAGTACGTAGAAAGATCGCCAGTAATTCAGCATCTGAGAGTGCTCCTGGACCACTCTCAAGTAACTTTTCGCGTGGACGCTCGCTCGCTGGCCAGTCCGTAATCGCCATCCCTACCTCCTTGTAGGTGTGATTGGAGTATGGCTCTACGATATACTGAATTTTTTTTCAGGTCAGGCTGTTTCTACCATGAAAATGCAACAACTCTGCAATCGTCGAATCCTGCTGGGTATCAGTGGGGGCATTGCCGCCTACAAAAGTGCAGAACTGGTACGGGAACTGAAAAAAGCCGGGGCAGATGTGCGGGTTATTATGACCGACGGTGCCCGGGAATTTATCACGCCGCTTACCATGCAGGCACTGTCCGGCAATCCGGTTCACTATGCCTTGCTGGACCCTGAAGCCGAGGCCGGAATGGGGCACATCGAACTCGCCAAGTGGGCTGACCTGTTGCTGATTGCTCCCGCCAGCGCCAACCTGATAGCACGCCTGGCTCAAGGGATGGGTAACGACCTTCTCACAACGGTATGCCTGGCAACCGACGCACCTCTCTGCATTGCTCCTGCAATGAACCAGGCGATGTGGCGTGACCCGGTAACTCAGGCCAATGTGGAGCGCCTACAGGCTGCTCACAAAGAGAACCTGACCATAATCGGCCCCGATGCTGGTGAACAAGCCTGTGGCGACGTTGGCCCCGGGCGAATGATGGAGCCGGCATTAATTGCCGAAGCAGTTGCCAATCAGTTTGAGTCGGGTGCACTCGCCGGTGTCAGTGTTGTCATCACCGCAGGTCCGACTCGGGAAGCCATCGACCCGGTTCGTTACATCACAAATCACAGCTCAGGAAAAATGGGGTACGCCCTGGCGGAAGCCGCTCGGGATGCCGGAGCGCGGGTGACTCTGATCAGCGGCCCAGTCACACTGGATGCTCCTGACAGGGTTAAAGTAGTACGGGTGAATAGCGCTCTGGATATGCTGCAGGCTGCCGAATCTGAGCTTGAGCACTGCGAGATTTTCATCGCCTCCGCCGCCGTAGCAGACTATCGCCCCGCCAAGGTCGCAGACCAGAAAGTGAAAAAATCCGCCGACGAGATGTCGATTCAGCTGGTCAAAAACCCGGATATCGTCGCCACGGTTGCAGCGCATACGCCGCACCCTTTTACCGTGGGTTTTGCTGCTGAGACGCAGGACGTCGAGCACTACGCACGGGGTAAGCTGGCTCGCAAAAACCTCGATATGATTGTTGCCAATGATGTGTCACGAAGCGACATTGGTTTTAATAGCGATAACAATGCGGTAAACGTCTATTGGCCGGAGGGGCAACGCCAGTTCGACGTGATGAACAAACAGATCCTCGCCCGCGAATTGATAGGGCTCGTCGCCGATCACTTCCGACCGGATTCGTCGCAATAACGAATGTAACACTGACTGCCGAACAAATAACTGCTGAAGGAAACGTAATGCAAAAGCTGCAGGTAAAAATTCTCGATCCACGAATTGGTAACGATATTCCACTGCCAGAGTACGCCACGGGTGGCTCTGCTGGTCTCGACCTGCGCGCCTGTATGGACGAAGCCGTCACCCTGAATCCGGGTGACACAGTTTTATTGAAAACCGGCTTATCTGTATACATTGAGGACCCCGCGCTGGCAGGCATTATTCTGCCCCGCTCAGGCCTTGGCCATAAGCATGGTATTGTTCTGGGCAACCTCGTCGGGTTAATCGACTCCGATTATCAGGGTGAATTAATGGTCAGTTGCTGGAATCGCGGCAAAGAACCTTTCACCGTCGAAGTGGGTGAGCGCATCGCGCAATTCGTTCTTGTTCCTGTGGTGCAGGCTTCCTTTGAAGTCGTAGAAGAATTTCAGGAAACCGAACGCGGCAGCGGCGGCTTTGGACACTCCGGGCGCGGCTAAACCTGCTATAAAGCAGGGGGAACAATAATAAATCACCACGCAGCCTGAGTGGCTCAGGGAGAGCAATATGTCAGCGCCTCGCAAGAAGGCTCTTACCATCGTGACGTACAGCCGGATAGCAATCTGGCTGGCACTGCTGTTTATCGCCAGTGGCTATGCTCTGCAAAGTGTTCAGATCAACCTGCTGACGCAGTCCGATGTCGACTCTGCATTCTCTGAAGCCGTTGCCTCTCAGGCTGCCCTTGCACTGAAAACACGCCTGACAGACACCAAGCGTCTGCAATTGGCGGCAAGTAGTCATGAAGCAACGTTAGATTCGCTAGAGACGGGCAACCGCACCTGGCTGAGCGACCTGAAAAGCTTGCTGCCCGGCACCGAAGATATTCGT
This sequence comes from Thalassolituus sp. UBA3500, assembly GCF_002377545.1. Taxonomy (NCBI): domain Bacteria; kingdom Pseudomonadati; phylum Pseudomonadota; class Gammaproteobacteria; order Oceanospirillales; family Oceanospirillaceae; genus Thalassolituus; species Thalassolituus sp. UBA3500. The sequence continues at coordinate 104,204 of NZ_DFQB01000055.1, forward strand.
CTGCTTACCCCGTCACAATCGCAGAACCTGCAGACCGAGTTCAGCTTCGCCGTCCAGGATCTGGTCAACCGCACTCTGCGTGGCGATGACATGAAGCTGGAAGCGGTTAATATTAACGGCGAGCAAAGCTTTTTCTGGGCCAGCCCGGTCCCTGCCACAGGCAAACCTCAGGGTGTATTGCTCGTGCGTTATGGCCGCGACTGGCTGAACGCATTCCGCTCGTCTGTCTCTGGCGATCTTGGCCAGATTCAGGTGATGCAGAAACTGACCCCACAAGAAAGCTCGGGCATTGAAGTGTTCAGTGCCGGAGCAACGCCGGTTAAAAGTGCGAGGCCAGTCACCCGCCCGATCAATGATTACTGGTTTCTGACTTATACACCTTCTGATCACCGTCCGGTGGTCTCGCTCCTTGATCTGTCTTTCCCGTGGATTCTTTCCCTGGTTGCGACACTGAGTGCTTTGCTCGTACTGCTGTTTATTCAAAAACGCATCCTGCAGAAGAATCATCGTCATTTTCAGCAATTCCTCGAACGTTTTTTCAAAGAAGAAATTCGCGAGAATCCGGGGTTCAGTCTTAAGCTGTTCAATGATCTCGCCGATGACGTGCGACTCGCCAGTGAACAGGTTTTCGATCGCCTTAGCAGCGCTGAAACCAGTCTGAAAACCGCCAGCGTCAAAGCCACACCGAAAGCCCGTACCCGTGACGATCTGCCCGAAATTGATGAAGAGCCGGAGCGCCCTGAAATTCGCGAAACATCCGCGACTTACGACGGTAAACCCCTTGATTTTCCGTCGCTGGAAAACAGCTTCCCCGATCATATTTTCCGCGCCTACGATATTCGCGGCATCGTTGAAAAAGAGCTTGATGACGACATCGTCCGCAATATTGGTAAAGCCTTAGGAAGTGCCGTTCGCCAGCGCGGATTTGAGCGCATTAACCTCGCCTGGGATGGCCGACTTTCCAGCGAACACCTGGCAAAAGTTCTGCAGGATGGGTTACTGAGCGTAGGATGCAGTGTAAACCGACTCGGGATGCTGCCTACCGGAGCGCTCTACTTCGCGTGCTTTGAATCAGATACGCCGTGTGGCGTCATGGTGACAGGCAGCCACAACCCAGCTGAATATAACGGCTTCAAAGCGGTAATTGATCAACAACCTCTGTCCGAACAGGAAATACAGGATCTGGCCCAGCGCATTCGCAACCAAGACTACACCCAGGGCTATGCTGGTGCGCGACAGGACTCTATTAAAGATAAATACCTGGAACGCATTACTGATGATGTTCAGGTCGCTCGTGAAATGAAGATCGTTATTGATGCTGGCAACGGCGTCAGTGGGCCGCTCGCTGCGGAGCTTTTCCGTGAATTGGGTGCCGATGTCACCGAGCTTTACTGCGATGTTGATGGCCATTTCCCGAATCATCACCCCGATCCGGGCGAACCAGAAAACCTTGAAGACCTGAAGAACGCTGTTCTTATTCACGGTGCCGATCTTGGTTTCGCCTTCGACGGTGACGGTGACCGCGTCCTGATGATTGATAACGAAGGAAACATCATCTGGCCAGATCGCATGATGATGTTATTACTCGAAGATATTCTGCCTCGTCGCCCGGGTGCAGATGTTCTCTTTGATGTGAAGTCATCCCGCCACCTCGCCCCATTAATTAACCGCCTGGGTGGACGCCCAACAATGTGGAAAACCGGCCACTCTCTGATGAAGCGAAAACTTAAAGAAGTGAATGCGGTTATCGGTGGTGAATTCAGTGGTCACTTTTATATCGCAGAACGCTGGTACGGGTTTGACGATGGTCTCTACACCGGCGCTCGTATGTTGGAAATTCTATCCACTCGCAACGACTCCGTCGCCAATGTCTGCGAGGCGCTACCAGAAGATGTTAGTACCCCAGAACTGACCATCACGACGACAGAAGCGGAGAAGTTCTCCCTCATTGAAGCCCTGAGAACCGATGCCGATCTGACCGCCGAAGGTCGTGTCTTTACTGTAGATGGCCTGCGTATTGAATTCAGTGATGGCTGGGGGCTGGTGCGTGCGTCCAATACAACTCCACGACTGACGCTTCGCTTTGCCGGAGAATCAGAAGAAACGGTCGCTCGCATTCAGGCATTGTTGAAGCAGGCACTTACCCGTCACGCCCCGGAAATACAGACCCCGTTCTGAACAGTCATAGCAACCGGGAAGTGATTAGAGGTATAATCGCGCCTTTGAAAACAACCCGGTTTGCCGACTAACAGGAGCCAGCCAATGCCTCTGACGCGAGACAGCGCCATGAATACCGCCAACGTTCTGAGCGAAGCTCTGCCCTACCTGCAGCGTTTTGTTGGCAAAACCATTGTCGTTAAATACGGCGGCAATGCCATGATCGATGAAGAGCTGAAGAACAGCTTTGCCCGCGACATGGTGATGCTGAAGCTGGTTGGTATAAACCCGATTGTTGTGCACGGTGGCGGCCCTCAGATTGGCGATCTGCTGGCAAAACTGAACATTGAAAGTCGCTTCGTCAACGGTATGCGTGTCACCACCAGCGAAACCATGGACGTGGTTGAGATGGTTCTGGGCGGCCTGGTCAACAAAGATATTGTTAACCTGATTAACCAGAACGGCGGCAATGCCATCGGCCTGACCGGTAAAGACGGTCAGCTGCTGCATGCACGTAAGCTGCACGTTACGCACAAATCGCCAGAACTGGAAAAGCCAGAAATCATCGACATCGGTCATGTTGGTGAGGTGTCGCACATCAATACCTCGCTGCTGAATATGCTGACCAACAGTGATTTTATCCCTGTGATCGCGCCTATTGGTGTCGATGAAGAAGGTCACTCTTACAACATTAATGCTGACCTGGTGGCCGGTAAAGTAGCCGAGGTACTGCAGGCAGAAAAACTGATCCTGCTGACCAATATCGCAGGCCTGATGGATAAAGAAGGTAAGATCCTGACCGGTCTGACGACACAGCAGGTCGACTCTCTGATTGAAGATGGCACCATTTACGGTGGCATGCTGCCGAAGATTCAGTGTGCACTGGATGCTGTGCATGGTGGCGTGAACAGCGCTCACATCATTGACGGTCGCGTTGCTCACTCAACTCTGCTTGAGCTCTTCACCGATGAAGGTGTGGGTACTCTGATTACCAACCGACGCCGCTAAGGAATACGGATGACAGACGCAACGGAAAAGATGTCTCGCCGCGACCAGATCCTTCAGGCTCTGGCGCACATGCTGGAGTCCAATCCCGGCGGGCGGATCACAACCGCGAGCCTTGCGAAAGAAGTCGGGGTTTCAGAAGCGGCGCTTTATCGCCACTTCCCGTCGAAAGCGAAGATGTTTGAAGGCTTGATTACCTTTATCGAAGATACGCTGTTTTCGCGCATCAACATGATTCTCAAGGACATCGACGGTGCGCAGCAGCGGTGTGAAAAAACACTGGGGTTATTGCTGACTTTCGCTGAGAAAAACCCTGGCATGTGCCGTCTGCTTTCGGGCGATGCACTGGCCGGAGAAACAGAAAGGCTGCGCCAGCGGATTGATCAGGTCTTCGACCGCTTTGAGCTTCAGTTCAAGCAAATCCTGCGAGAAGCGGAAGTGCGTGAAGGCCTCATACCACAGCAATCGCCAACAGCACTGGCGAACCTCCTGACGGCTGTTATTGAAGGGCGTATACGTCAGTACGTGCGCACGGAATTTTCTGTTCGCCCAACAGAGCATTGGTCAGCACAATGGGCGTCTCTCAGCCAGATATTGCTGCAGGAAAAAGACTTAAAGATGCCATAAAAAGATTAGCTCTCAAGGATTGAGAGCTGGCAATCGACTGCTGTCGACTTCCTCTGGCAAGGTGCCTGCGGGATACACCGACAGCACTCGCAATCGCTGACGGATAACATCGTAATCCGCATTCAGCGTTTCTAACTTTTCTTCCAGTTCGCGAATGGCAACTTCCGCTCCCTGAATGGCACTTTGATAGTGACGGATCTCGTCCACCAGCGATTCAGACACAGCCGCTCCACGTCGTTCTGTGTTTGCTGCCGCCTGCTGCGCCTGCTCTAATTTTTCAGTGAGATCCGTAATCCGCCGCGCCTGCAAATCCTTCTGAGTGATCACTTCGTCAGACTTTCTCTGCAGGGCTCGATCTACATCCGCGACCGTAGAGTAGATACGCATCAGGTCTTTATCCTTCTGCTTACGCTGCTCTATGCGCTTATTGCGGGCTTCCTGCTCAGCCTTGAGGCGATCACGCTCGGCGATTTCTTCAGGCGTCAATTCACGCGGTACACGCTTTACCAGCATCCCACGGGAGTTGAGAACATCGTATCCAAGCGGCGCCAGCTCTGCGGGCACCGAGTCTTTGATAACAATTTGTCCGTCTACATTGAACCGATAAACATTGCCTGCTGCCAAAGATGCGCATGCTAATGCGCTTATAGTTGCACCAACCAACAGCCGCCTGAACATAGGTCTCCCGGGTTACTTAACGCCGTATTGATCCCGATAGGCTGTAATCGCGTCTGCGTATTGCGCCAGCTCCGGATTTCCAGACACATAATCTAGCACCTGATTCAGGCCTACGATACTGGCAACAGTGATACCGAAGTCACGTTCTACCTCTTGAATGGCCGATAATTCGCCCTGACCACGTTCCTGACGGTCGAGCGCGATCAGCGCCGCCGCCGGAGTCGCACCTTCAGCTGCATTGATCATTGTCATCACTTCACGGATCGCCGTGCCAGCCGTGATAACGTCGTCTACAATCAGAACACGGCCTTCAAGCGGAGCACCAACCAGATTACCACCTTCACCATGCGTCTTGGCCTCTTTGCGGTTAAAGACATAAGGAAGGTCTTTCTGGTACTGGTCCGCCAATGCAATAGATAACGCAGCAGACAGAGGGATACCTTTGTATGCAGGGCCAAAGACAACATCGTATTCGATGCCGGAGTCTTCTAACGCCGCCGCATAAAAACGACCCAGGCGCGCGAGTGCAGACCCTGTGTTAAACAAACCAGCGTTGAAGAAATAGGGACTGATGCGTCCGGATTTAAGAGTGAACTCACCAAAACGTAGTACACCCTGCTGGATAGCAAATTCGATAAACTCTTTCTGATAGGTCTGCATAAGGAATCCTGAATTGTCGTCGTGGGCCAGCAATGAAAATTAAGAAGAACAGGCGATCCAGCCGGGTTATCTCCTGTTTTTGCAAGACCCGTAGCCATATAGGTGCCACAGAAGAGTGCAGCGGCCTAATTGGATGCGGTATGATACACCCATCGATAACCGGGAACCATGTATGAGGATAATCACACTTCACGTTGACGGACTAGAGCAGGCAGTGAAAAACGGCCTGTATCAGTGGCTAAGCAGTGCCGATGTTGACGTCGTAGCCATACAGAACCTCAAGGCAAAAGAGTATCAGCTGTCTGACGACGTACTCTACCCGGAAGGATTCAACGCGTACTTTTTCGATGCTGCCGAAGATAACTACAGCGGCGTCGCTATCCTGACCCGCGATGTCCCGAAGGCCATCATGACGGGCTTAGCCCACGCCGAATGGGATATGCAGGGTCGCTTCATTCAGGCTGACTTCGACCACGTCAGTGTGGCCTCAGTTCTGTTTCCAACGATTGATGAGCACAACACGCTTGACGACAAACTCGAGTTTCAGCAGGTGTTTCTTGAGCATTTGCAGAAAACCCGACGCAAACGTCGCGAGTTTATTTTCTGTGGCAACTTCGAAGCAGCGCACAAGACTGTTGATATCCAGGATTGGAAAAATGCACAGGATACTCCCGGATTTATGCCAGAAGAGCGTGCCTGGTTTGATCAGGTATTCGGGCCGGTAGAGTTCACCGATGCCTTTCGTGAAGCAAACTTTGGTGAGAATCAGTTTACCTGGTGGCCCGATGAAGAAAGCCAGCGCCGTGATCAGAACGGCTGGCGTATCGACTATCAGATCTGCACACCGGGAGTGCGTCAGTACGTTGTTGAAGCGCGTGTCGAAAAAGCACCTCAATTCGGCAAGCATGCTGCGGTGCTTATCGAATATGAGTTTGATGAAGAGATCTGAAAAACCAGATCTTAAAATAGAAATTTCCAGAAGAGATAACTCTGGAACAAAGTGAAAAGGCCAGCGAACCCGCTGGCCTTTTTCGTATCAGGACGCCAAAGCCGCCTTCTGCAACTCTGACAGTTCGCCGATAGCCTTCTGGGCATGCGCCAGCATGGCAGTCAGCTCTTCACCAGAGAAGGCTTCGCCTTCTGCCGTGCCCTGAATTTCTACATAACCGCCTTTCTCGGTCATGATGACGTTCAGGTCGGTCTCGGCGGTTGAATCTTCGGCATAGTCCAGATCCAGTACGGCTTCACCGTTATAAATACCGACAGACACTGCAGCGATCATCTGCTTCAGTGGCTCACCTTTCACTTTGCCGTTTTCTTTCAGCCAGTTAATGGCGTCTGCGAGAGCAACACACGCACCAGTGATTGATGCGGTACGCGTGCCACCGTCGGCCTGAATCACATCACAGTCGATGGTAATGGTGTTTTCACCCAGCGCTTCGAGGTCAACAGCAGCACGTAAGCTGCGGCCAATCAGGCGGGAGATCTCAACCGTACGGCCCTGCTGCTTACCTTTGGCAGCTTCACGAATCATTCGCGATCCGGTCGAACGTGGCAACATACCGTATTCTGCGGTAACCCAGCCCTGGCCCTGACCGCGCAGGAAAGGTGGCACTTTGGTTTCCGCACTGGCCGTACAGATGACTTTGGTGTCGCCGAACTCCACCAACACAGAGCCTTCGGCGTGCTTGGTGTAGTTCCGGGTGATGCGTACTTCTCTCAACTGATCCAGTGCGCGGCCGCTTGGTCTCATAATGTGTCCCCTGTCTCTATCTATGGCTTCTGTAGCTATGGCTTCTGTCACAGCGCGCAGTATACAGAGAATCCCAACGGTTATTCAGTGTTGTGAAATTGAAAGATCATTTTTCCATGAGAGCCAGCTGACTACAAAAGAGATCTGAAACACCCCCGCAGAGTAACAATAGGTTTTATTTTGTTTCACTCTGTTCTAGTGTTTCAAAATGTAACTGTGATTATTGCAATAGATTCAGCCACTACTAATAAATCTCTCAGTTTTTAAATAACAATCCCTCACCTTCGATAACACAAACGAACATATCACCATAGTTCGCAACGATATATTCCACTCAGGACACCTTCTCAAACAGGAAGGTTACAAACAACGCGACACGTCGACACCGTCATAACTGATTTTTCTATGCCATCGACAGCACGCAATTTATGAACAATCTGAGTTCTGACTATGGATATACAAAAAACAGCACTTATCTGCACCATCGCACTCATGCCATCAATGGCAGTAGCAGATGACCACGAACATGAATGGCCTGAGAGCTATACCAGCCTCGGTATTGAATACAACTACTCTCTGATCGCAGAAGGGCGTACCGAAGATACCGACGATAACATCACTGATTTTCATGGGTACGGCATCAACCTCACCCACCAGTACAACCCACTGTTAAGTATCTATGCTCAGGCAGCCATGGCGGAGAGCGAAACCACTGAATCAGAGGCTGATATTGATGTGGAATCGTATTCTGTCGGCCTTAGATTTCATCCGTCTGCGTTTCATTACGGAGACTGGCGGGCGTTCGCTGGCGGCGGTTACAAGTACAACAATTATGACATCGCATCGAACACCTTAATCGGTAGTAGTGAAGTCAGCGAAAACGCTCTGTTCGCTGAGGCAGGGTTGCAGAAATTGATCTTCGATCAGCGCTTTATTGCTGAGGCGGGTGTGCGCGCGATTGGTGAAGTTCAGGATACCTACATTGATTTCCAGCCCTTTCTTGGTATTTCGGTTCTCTTCGGGCGTAGCTACGCCAAAGCGATGGAACCTGTGGTTCTTGATAGTGACGGGGATGGCGTCGTCGACGGTGACGACCAGTGCCCGAATACTCAGGCAGGTGCTGTCGTTGATGCGACCGGATGTGAAGAAAAAGACTCTGATATGGACGGCATCCTCGACAAGAATGACGCGTGCCCTGATACACCAGAGGGCGCAAAAGTAGACGCTCAGGGTTGTGCAGAAAAACTGACGGTAGAAGTCCGCGAAAATCTCTATATCGCCTTCCCCAGCAATAGCTCTGCCGTGCCACAGGAATCCGTAAAAGAACTCGAGAATATTGCCCGCCTGATGAAGGAATACCCTTCAACTGAACTCCAGGTGTTCGGCCATACCGACAGCCGTGGCTCAGCCAGTTACAACATGCAGCTATCTGACGCACGTGCCAGTGCTGTAGGGAAGGTGCTTTCAGCGGAATACGACATCTCGTTAACCCGAATTAACTCTCAGGGTATGGGCGAAACTGCACCCGTCGCCACTAACGACACGCCCGAAGGACGCGCCAAAAACCGCCGAGTGGAACTGGTTCTGCGCCAGCCTGAATAAAACCGGAGATATTTATGAAAAAGCCCAACTTTAAAACCCCATTAACCTTGCTGGCTGCCGTCGTCCTGACCGCGTGCGGTGGCAACGGTTCAGATTCAGAAGGCCGACTGGGAAGTAACGACTCCGCTGTTACTGATCCGGTGGGTTCAGACCAGATCGACGGAGCCGTAGGTAACGGTGATGACAATGGTGGCAACAATAGCGCACCGGGCACTGTAGACCCAGTATGCTCCGGAGACAGCCAGTTCGCAGTGACAGAATTCATCCCGACCAGTGCTGCTGAAAATGTTTCTATCGCAACGAGTGTCCGGGTGACCTTTAACACGGATCTGGATGAAGGCTCTGTCGACGCGACCTCCGCCTTTTTATCTGGCGGTAGCGCAGGGTCTGTTGATGCAAGCCTCTCAGTTAACGGCAACGCACTGCTCATTAATCCTGTTAGCGGCTTAGAGGAAGACACTCTCTATACAGTGAACATCGGTGCGGGCATCACAGCAGACTGTAGCGAAAATATTGCACTAGGTGCTGATACATCCTCTGACTTCACTACCGGAGGGGTGGAGGATGAGGATACAACAGCCCCTGAAATATTAATTTCCACACCAGATTTAATGGGATTATTACCTGTCGATATTACTCTGGTTATTGATTTTTCAGAGCCACTCGACAGTAGCACCGTAAACTTCGACAGCATTTATGTTATTCCTGTCGACAGTGAAGGTTCGCCAATTCCAGGTAGCGGAAAAATCGAAGGTGAGTTCTCATTCGATGGCAGCCGGGTCCTCTTTACCCCGAGTGAACCACTGAATGGCGAAAGCTTCTACCTGTTAGAAATTAACACCAATATTGAAGACCTTAGCGGTAATCCACTCGCAGCAATCAGCACAAATATCTTCCGTACTGAGAGCCTGACTGCGGTGATTGAAGGGATACTCGGTGGTGGATCTGGCGACAATCCATTAGCTGACCTGCAAGCTGCACTCGAAGATCTGGCCGGCAACCTTATTAATATTGTTGAAAACGGTAAAGAAGAGCCTGGTGATGAAGGTGGAGACGGCGGCGTACGAACCGATCCGCAGGCTCTGTTCGAGCTGCCATTAACCCTGGCTGCATTAATTGCCGCAGGCTCAGAAGAACTGCTTGCCCTGACGGGGTTGTCTGAAGAAGACCTCGGAGATCTCGACAATTTTGCGGACCTCCTCGACCCATCCACTCTGGCACAGTTGCAGGACCTGCTGACCCAGTTCGCAGATGACCCTCAGAATTTCGATCTGCTCGAAGCCTTTAACTCGGGCGACTACGACCTGGTTATTCTGGAGATCTTCCCACTATTGGTAGATGGCGAACTGACGCCAGAGCGCCTGACCGAGTTCAGCTCCGTACTGATCGCTGTTTGTGATCCTAAGGGCAACGCCACAGGCACAGAAGCAGCCTGTACTCTGTCAGTTAACATTGGCTTCGGCAGCTTCAGCGAAGGCGTTCAACAAGCTTTTGCCGATGCACTGGCTAACGGCGACCCGGCGGCACTGGCGCAGTCTTTCCTGACGATTGGTGAGCTTGTCTTCAGCGAAGGTGGACTGGTCGATATTCAGGTTCTGGATGACAGTGGCCTGCCTCTACCGGAAGCACTCGAAGCGCCGCTGATTGATCTCCTGAACCAGATCGGCCAACTCCCTGTTCTGGGGGCGCTGACCAATCAAGAAGATATTACCCGTCTTGTTGATGTTGAAGTGCTGAAGACATCACTGGCCAACGTCGAAGCAGGCAAACTGCTGACTCTGACAGTGATATCTAAAGACCTCGTGAATGCAGGTGCCCTGACCGACCCGAACCTCGACCCCGGTTTATTGCAGGTAGGTGGTGCACTGATCGACGCACTCTCAGATGCAGGCCTCGACCCGTTATTTGATGGCCTGTGCCGCATACGTCTGTTGTGCACAGACTGATTTGGGCATAGCCCAGCACCTCGGGGCCAGGGATGCCCCACTTCACTCTTTGGGGCTTCGGCCCCTTTTTTATCTCCGTCAAACACAACTAAACCGGCACGTATTCGTATATCCCTCCGCAAACATCTAAAATAGTTATTCGCTAATCCATATTGAGGTTTTTATGGCCTACAGCATGACCGCTTTTTCCAGAAGCACTATTGAAACAGAAGCCGGGCGCATTAACTGGGAAATTCGCTCCGTCAATAGCCGTTACCTCGAACTGCATTTTCGACTACCGGATGAGTTCCGTGATTTAGAACCCGTGCTACGCGAAAATATTAAATCGACATTAAATCGTGGAAAAGTTGAAGTTTTCCTGAGGTTTCAGCCCTCACAACAGCAACAAAACTTGCAGGTCAATCAGGAACTGGTTGCTGCATTGAACAGTGCCGCAGACAAAGTTCATGAAGTGATTGGTCCGGGCAACGCGTTAGACGCACTCAGAATTCTTCAATGGCCGGGGGTTCTGGAAACTACCGCAGCCGACATAAAAGGGCTTCATCAAAGCGCACTGACGTCATTTAATGAATGTATCGAGTCATTACTTTCAGCGCGTCTGCGTGAAGGTGACGCACTGGTTAACCTGATACAGCAGCGTTGTGCAGAAGTCCTGAAGCTTTCTGAACAAGCCGATAAAATTGTGCCCGAAGCCATTGCCGCTCAGCGCACTCACCTGTTAAACAAACTGAATGAGTTAATCGAAAATCCGGATACCGAACGACTCGAACAGGAAATGGTATTGCTCGCGCAAAAAGCCGATATTGCAGAAGAAACCGATCGGCTGCGTACCCATATCGACGAAGTTCTCAATATTCTGCAACGTGAAGAGCCCATTGGCCGACGACTGGATTTTATGATGCAGGAGTTAAACCGCGAAGCGAATACGCTTTCATCCAAAGCCATGCGTACGGAATTGACGCGTATTGCGGTCGATCTGAAAGTGCTGATCGAGCAGATGCGCGAGCAGGT
>NZ_DFQB01000055.1:115932-116566 GCF_002377545.1 Thalassolituus sp. UBA3500
GATCGAGCAGATGCGCGAGCAGGTTCAGAATATTGAGTAAACGCTGGGCTCACATATCCCAAGACGGCGCACCAGAAAAGTAGTCACTCAGAGAATCAATAAATGCCCGCACTTTGCTGGAGAGCAACGTGCGGTGTGCATACACGGCATACAGAGCGATGGGCTCCGGTGCTTCTTGTTTCAGTATTTCCACCAGATGCCCATCAGCCAGTGCTGCGCCAGAAATAAACGTCGGCTGCAGAACAATGCCTGCTCCCGCAATGGCGGCATTATTCAGTACTTCGCCGTTATTGCAGCTGAACTGATGGCCACGCAGAACCCCGGCCTGACGCAATTGCTCATCTTCCATATAGCTGTATTGAAGAAAGCGATGTTGTGGCAGCTCAGACAATGATGCCGGCTCGCCGTATTTTTTGAGGTACTCAGGTGATGCACAGTATGCCAGGCGAATATCTGTAAGCTTTCTCGCAACCAACGATGAGTCCTTCAAATGACCAATTCGCAAGGCGACATCAAAACCTTCTTCGATGATATCCACCTTCCGGTCGTTTAATTGAAGATCAATGCCAACGTCGGGGTGACTCTGTTGGAATAATACCAGCGGCTCGGCAAGATGCAGGCTCGCGAACGACAC
>NZ_DFQB01000055.1:116860-126184 GCF_002377545.1 Thalassolituus sp. UBA3500
ATCGCGAACGACACCGGCGCTGCAATTCTCAGCAGGCCCCGCGCCTGCGCCTGCAGATCGCCAGTCTGACTCTCCATATCGTCGATATCTGACAGTATCTGCTGAGCCTGCTGAACGTAGCGCTCTCCGGCCTCGGTCAGATGGATTCGCCGCGTTGTGCGGTTCAGAAGCCGTACGCCGAGGTGCTCCTCCAGTTGCGCCACATACTTACTCACCAGCTGCGGCGACATTGCCAGACGATTTGCCGCACGGGTAAAGCTGCCCTCATGAATCACGCTGACCAGCGTGCGCATCGCCTCTATCCGATCCATATCTTCCCCTATAACGACAACCCATAATTACATCCAATTATCAACAAATTATTGATAATAAGACAACCGAAACCCTATTAATCAACGAGAGAGCAAGGCGTAAAGTACACACATCACTTACGCAGAACTCCACAGGAGACGTACTATGAACATTCAGAAAATCTTCGAATCCAATGCTGGCCTCGCTCCTCTTATCCTTCGTATCCCGGTTGGACTTATCCTGGCAGCCCACGGCTCACAAAAGCTGTTCGGTTGGTTTGGCGGTTACGGCCTCGAAGGCACCGGTCAGTGGATGGCCAGTATTGGTTTAGAGCCGGGTTTCCTGATGGCCCTGCTTGCAGGTAGCGCAGAGTTCTTTGGTGGCCTTGCGCTGGCAGTTGGTCTTCTGACCCGCCCAGCGGCGCTTCTGACCGCCTTTACCATGCTGATTGCGATTTTCAGCGTTCACATTGGTAATGGCCTGTTTATGGCGAACAACGGTTACGAATATGCACTGACACTCTTCGTCGTCAGTATCGCTCTGGTGGTTCAGGGCGCGGGCAGCCTGTCTGTTGATCAGGTTATTTCAGAGAAACTGCGCCTACAGAAGGCCCAACCATCGTTTGCATAAAACGAGTCATTTCATCTTTCACATTAACCGCCGGACGCACGCGTCCGGTGTATCTATAAAGAGCAGAAGCAAGGCAGGCGTATTATGTTAGTCAATGGTATCTGGCAGGAAAACTGGCAACCCGTTCAGAACAAGGATGAAGACGGGCGCTTCGTTCGTCAGACGTCTTCTTTCAGACACCAGATAGGCGACCCGGATTTTCCGGCGGAAGCAGGGCGATATCATCTTTATGTTGCCTATATTTGTCCCTGGGCTTCTCGCACGCTAATGGCAAGAACCCTGAAAGGTCTCGAAAATGTTATTTCAGTGACTGTCGTGAACCCAAAACTCACTGACCAGGGCTGGCAATTCGGTGGCTTTGAAGACGCAGAGCCAGATCCTTTTGATGACACAACCTACATGCATGAAATATACAGCCGCGCAGACCCTGAATTTACCGGTCGTGCTACCGTACCTGTATTGTGGGATAAGAAAAATCGCACCATCGTTAATAATGAATCAGCCGATATTCTACGTATGCTGAACCATGCATTTGATGACTTCACCAGCGACGCTGACGCTCTGGATTTATATCCTGAACACCTGCAAAACGACATTGATGCTCTGAATAGTGAGACCTACGAGAGCCTGAATAATGGAGTATACAAAGCGGGCTTTGCGACTACCCAGCTCGCCTACGAAGAGGCATATCAGCACGTATTTTCTACGCTGGACCAGCTTGAAAAGCAGCTCAGTGATGGACGGACCTATCTTCTGGGCGAGGATTTTACCGAATCTGACATACGCGTATTCGTCACCCTGATTCGCTTCGACCTGCCCTATCATGGTTTATTCAAATGCAACCGGAATACGCTGAAAGAAATGCACAACCTTCATGCTTACATGAAGAGAGCTCTGGATTTACCGGGTGTGAGAAGCACGGTTTTTCCTGATCATATTAAAGCCGGTTATTACTCTGTAAAAGCGCTGAATCCGACAGGCATCGTACCGGTCGGGCCACTTAACCTCTGACCTTCAGGAAGGAGTTTTTATGAGAAAAATAAATACCGTTTTTATCTCTCACGGCGGCGGCCCTTTGCCTGTTCTCGGCGACCCTGGGCATGCCGAAATGATAAGTACGTTAAAGAAACTCGCTGAAGAACTACCACGTCCAAAAGCGATTCTGGTGATCAGTGCGCACTGGGAGGCGAACCACCCCACGGTTACCTCGGCCAGCAAGCCGGGGATGATGTATGACTATGAGGGGTTTCCAGACGAGGCTTATCAGCTTCAGTATCCATCTCCGGGAGAACCAGAGCTCGCCGACAAAGTTGTTTCAGCTCTGATGGATGCAGGGATAGCCGCCGAGAGCAGTCCCGAGCGTCCGTACGACCACGGCCTGTATACCCCACTGATGCTGATGTATCCGGAGGCCGATATTCCGGCGATACAGTTGTCGCTGGTCAAAGGCCTTAATCCTGACGAGCACCTTCGGATTGGCGAAGCCTTACAGGGTCTGGACTATGACGACTTGCTGATCATAGGCTCCGGCTTTTCCTTTCATAACATGCGCGCCTTCTTTATCCCCGAAAGCCCAGACATGCATGCTGCCAATGCTGCATTTCAGAATTGGCTGGAGGAGACCTGTATGAGCAAAGAGCTGCCAGAAGAGGAACGACGGAAACGACTTCAACATTGGGCTGAAGCGCCGAGCGCCCGCTATTGCCACCCACGCGAGGAGCATCTTTTACCTCTGCATGTCTGCTACGGTATCGCCGGACGTGCTGCAGACGAATACATCGCCACCACGATCCTTGGCAAGGCTTCCGGCATGTACGCATGGACAGCCTGAGGTATACTGTCAGGCCAACCACTACAACGACTGGATCAGCATGGCTAAATCATTTACCGGAACCCTGTTTATCTTCTCCGCCCCGTCGGGCGCAGGTAAAACCAGCCTGGTAAAGGCCCTGCTCGACAGCACTGGATACATTGGCGTATCAGTGTCCCACACCACCCGTGCACCACGCCCGGGTGAGGTGGATGGCAAAGACTATCACTTCGTCAGTAAAGAAGAGTTCGAGCACCTGATCGGCGAAAGCGCTTTCCTGGAGCACGCTCAGGTATTCGATAACTACTACGGGACGTCACAGCGCTGGGTCGAGTCAGAGCTCGAAGCAGGTCGAGATGTTATTCTGGAGATTGACTGGCAAGGGGCAGAGCAGGTGCGCCGTCTAATGCCCGAAGCTATATCGGTGTTCATTGCACCACCATCCATCGCAGCGCTGGAGCAGCGCCTTCAGAATCGTGGCCAGGACAGCGACGAGATCATCCAGCGCCGTATGCGCGATGCCCGCAGCGAGATGAGTCATTATGGCGAATACGACTATCTGATCATCAACGATGACTTCAATAATACCCTCGAAGAACTACGCGCCATCATCATTGCCCGTCGTCACCGCCTTGAGGCACAACAGGCAAGACACGCCCAGACTCTCAAAGATCTGCTGGGTAATGACTGAGATTTTCACCTGACCTCTTCCTTTATCGCTGGAATCGAATACAATAGAAGGTTCCACTGAATTTAATTCGCACATAGGAAAAACCATGGCTCGCGTAACTGTTGAAGATTGCCTGACAAACGTTGATAACCGCTTTGAACTCGTGATGCTGGCCGCCAAGCGTGCCCGCCAGATGCAGGTTGATGGCGCGGAACCTATGGTTGCCGAAGAGAACGACAAGCCGACTGTACTTGCTCTGCGTGAAATTGCTGACGACCTGGTGACTCCTGCGACTATGGCAGCACAGGAAGAAGCCGCTCGTGCAAACGCCGAGTTCGAAGCACAGACCCGTCATCAGGAATTCTGATAGACCTTTCTTATAGAGCATATTAGTGCCAACCATTGATGCGTTATCTGAGCGACTTACCCAGTATCTGAGCCATAGTCAGATCAAACAGGTATGTCGTGCCTACTTTTACGCGGAACAGGCACATGAAGGGCAACGCCGCCGCAGCGGCGAGCCCTACATTGTTCACCCCCTGGCCGTCGCCAATATTCTTACCGAGATGCACCTCGACCATCAGAGTCTGATGGCTGCGATGCTACACGACGTTATTGAAGACACCGGTGTACCGAAAGCCGCGCTGGCCGCTCAGTTCGGGGATGTAGTGACCGATCTCGTGGATGGTGTGTCTAAGCTCACGCACATTCACTTCGAAAGCAAAGAAGAACAACAGGCTGAAAACTTCCAGAAGATGGCGATGGCCATGGCCAAAGACATCCGCGTTATTCTGGTTAAGCTCGCCGACCGACTGCACAACCTTCGGACACTGGGGTCTCTCAAGCCTGAGAAGCGCCGCCGAATTGCCCGCGAAACACTCGATATCTACTCCCCTATCGCCAACCGCCTTGGTCTGAACAGCGTACGGGTTGAGATGGAGGAGCTGTGTTTCGAAGCTATCTACCCAATGCGCTCCGAGATGATCCGCAAGGCAGTAAAAGCCGCACGTGGGCATCGTGTCGAAGTCGTAGAAAATATCACCGCCAGTATCCGTAACCGATTAAGCGAGTGCGGCGTCTCTGCCCGGGTATTTGGCCGTAAGAAGCACCTGTACAGCATCTACAGCAAGATGCGCGACCAGCGTAAATCGCTGAGTGACATTATGGATGTGTACGGATTCCGTATCGTCACCGACTCCGTCGACGACTGTTACCGCATTCTCGGTGCTATGCATGGCCTGTATAAGCCCGTCCCTGGGCGCTTCAAAGATTACATCGCTATTCCGAAGACCAACGGCTATCAGTCACTGCATACCACACTGATCGGTCAGAACGGCGTGCCCATTGAGATCCAGATCCGCACCGAAGATATGGAAGCCATGGCCAACCATGGTATTGCGGCCCACTGGCTTTATAAGAGCGAAAGCGATCAGACAAGCGGCACCCAACGTGCCCGTCAGTGGGTCCAGAGTCTGCTTGAATTGCAGAAAAATGCAGGCTCGCCGATTGAATTTGTTGAACACGTTAAAGTCGACCTTTTCCCGGAAGAAATCTACGTATTCACGCCGAAAGGCAAAATTATGGAACTACCCGCAGGTTCCACGGCAGTCGATTTTGCGTACGCGGTACATACCGATGTTGGCAATCACTGTATTGCCTGTCGCATCGATAAGCAGCTGGCTCCATTGAGTGCGCGCTTACAGAATGGCCAGACGATTCAAGTGGTCACAGCGCCAAATGCGCAGCCAAATCCGGCGTGGCTCAATTTTGTTGTTACCGGTAAAGCCCGCTCGAACATCCGTAATTATCTTAAAACTCAGCGCCGTTCTGAATCTGTTGAGCTTGGTAAGCGCCTGCTCAATAAAGCACTCAGCGCGCTGGGTAAGACCATGGAAGATATCGACGCGGCGCATGTCGAACTGGTTCTGAAAGAAACAGAGAAAGAGGCGCTCGAGGATCTCTTTGAAGACATAGGTGCAGGCAACCGCATGGCACCACTGATGGCTCGTCGCCTGCTCGTTGCCAATCGCGATACCGATATTGATCTGAACTCGATCCAGGATAACTCGCGCCTTGCAATTAAAGGCACCGAAGGTCTGGTTGTCAGCTTCGCGAAATGCTGCAGCCCGATTCCGGGTGATCCGATTCTGGGGCACGTCAGCTCAGGGCGTGGACTGGTTATTCATACCGAAAGCTGCCGCAATGTAGAAGAGTATCGCGACAACCCTGAGAAGTGCGTATTCCTGAGCTGGGATAAAGAGATCAGCAGCGAGTTTACAGTGGACCTCAAAGTATACATGGAGAACCGTCGGGGCATCATTGTGGATGTTGCTGCAGCGATAAACCAGGCGGAAGCCAACATTGAGAAAATCAGCGTAGAAGAACAGGACGCCCGCCTCAGCGTTACTTATCTGTCCTTGAGTGTTCAGGGCCGCAAGCATCTCGCACGCACGATACGCCGCCTGAGAACGATACGCGGCGTCTCGAGAATCGTGCGCATAAAATATCCCAAAGCTAATCAGTAACCCAAACCTAACCAGAACAAAGGATTCCCATGAGTCGCGAAATTATTTCTACCGACAAAGCACCTCAAGCCATCGGTACCTACTCACAGGCCGTTAAAGTGGGCAGCACGGTTTACCTGTCTGGTCAGATAGCTCTCATCCCAGAAACCATGGAAATCGTTGAAGGCGGTATTGAAGCCCAGATCCATCAGGTGTTTAAAAACCTGAGCGCGGTTTGTGAAGCCGCTGGCGGCTCACTGCAACAGATCGCCAAACTTAATATATTCCTTACCGATCTGAGCAACTTTGCGACTGTAAATGCCATCATGGCGGAATACTTTGAGCAGCCATACCCTGCGCGTGCAGCCATCGGCGTTAAAGAATTACCCAAAGCGGTTGGCGTAGAAATGGACGGCGTACTGGAAATCGATTAATACGTTTCAGTCAGGGCAGCATCCATAAAAAAGCCCCGCTCTTCAGAAAGAGCGGGGCTTTTTTGTTATCTGCCTTTTACTGCCTGCCGCAAACGCTCAGCGGCAGGCTAATCAAGGTGTGCAGGATCACATATTTAGCTGTGATCTTGCATCCACCGGGAAGGTAACAGTATTGCCTTTCTTAACACCCAGACCTGAGTCCAGAGCCTGCTGAATTGCCTGTGCAACATCGTCGCTGACCGACTTAATCACACGAATTACCGTACCATTCTTGATGCTCGATGGGCTTTCAATCTCAGGATTCTGCTGCATGATGGAGTTCCATGCGTAACCGGTTCCGAGGAAGCGTTCAGAAAGTTTCCACAACGAGTCACCCGCCTTGAAGACATAATTCTGAACCACACCCAGAACTTCGCCAGTATCTGAATATGCAACACGGATTTCCTCATCGGTGTTAATACCAGAGCCTGACGCCTGAGCATCTTCGTCTTCTTCCTCATCACCGACTTGATAGCCTTCCGGCGAACCCGAGGCCGTTGGCTCGTACGATGCCAGCAATGACGCCAGCAACTCAGTATCCAACGTCGAAGGTACGTCGCTGCTCGCGTAGTAGCCGCTTGAGCCAGCAACAGCATTCGCATCAGCAATAAATGGAGACAGTGCTTCAAATACCGCAGGATTCAGCTGCGAGAAGTCACCAACGCTATCAACGATAACCAGCGCAGGCGACTGTGAGCTGATCAGAGAGTCGGTTTCTGTACCTTCAGTGTTGTAGACCAATGGCGCGCCGTTCGGGAAGAACGGACTAACGAACGTAATCGCTTCGAGGTCGAGCCTGAGCGCAACTTCGAACGTCAACTGGTTGTTAGTCTCACCGATACTCGCCCATTCACCGGCACCCGCTACGCCCGACTCACCCGTACCAATGTATGCATTGAGTGCCGACACGTCCGTGGTGTTAACAGTCTCGGACGTCAAGGCACCTGTGCCTGCGACCAGGCTATCAAGAACCAGGGTCCCTCCTTCGATAGCGATATTGCGAATCACAAGGTCGCCATTCTGAATCATGGTGACATCAATGGATTGGCCATTAAGCGTCTCAATAGAGATCAGGTTAATGTCAGTCCGCAGTTCAATATCACCGTAGCTCAGAATCAATAATTCATCGGCAGTGACAGAACCTGTGATCGCAATTGGGTCACCCTCTGCCTGAGCAGCAGTCCCTGAACCATAAGTAGACAGCAACTCTACATTCTCGGAGCCATCAAAGTTCAGAGTCATGGTGTTATCACCAAAGGAAACACTCTCACCGTTGAAATCAGCCTGCATCGACGTCGCGAGATCAAGATCACCCGCATTATTGAACAGAGATTCAAACTGGCTGAAGGTAAACTTACCCACTTGGTTAATACCGTTGCCAACCGCATTAATCACCCAACGCACACCGTCAATTTCATTGATCAGGGTGTCGTCACCGTCGGAGCCCAATAGTGTCAGCGGTCCATCGAACAGAATGTCGTTAGCCGCAACCTGCTCATCACTGCGGATCGTAAAGGTATCATCGCCGGTGGAACCCTGAATCTGATCATCGGTATTCGCCGAAACCTGACTCACTGAGGTGAACAGAATTTCTTTAGTGCTTACAGAAGCAGACTCGTCTCCCAGCGTGAAAATCTCAGTCTGAGCAGCAACATCATTCAAGGTACCGCCAGACAGATCGGCGGATTCAATCGCATCGAAACGGATAGACTGTGCCACCAGGGCATTATCGGTAACCGTCAGCTCCGCCGAGGTCGCAGCGGATGTGGTGATACTGTCGGTGCCCGTGCCGCCATCTACATTCGCGACGTCACTGAACAGGATGCCGTTACTGAAGAACTGATTCTCCCCAACTAACGCAAACTCATCGTTGGCCGCGGTGCCATTCAGTGCTCCCGATGACAAGCCCGCGGCTTCAAGGTTGCTGAAGACGATGTCAGATGCGATCAAGCCAAGCTCGGTGCCATTCAGGGCAACCACAGCATCATTGGCAGCGACCAGAGAGTCATTACCGTCACCAGCATCAATGGTTGCTACCGAAGTAATAGTCATATCATTCACTTCAACCTGACCCGACGTTGCACCGGTGTTGAAGGTCTCTGCTGCATCAGTAGCCGTAAGAGCACCATTAGCAAGATCGACAGAGTCCACATTCGTGAATGCGATGCCCTGAGTTTCTAATGCGTTATCGCTCGCGGTACCTGCGTCGCTCACCAAAGTAGCCCCGTCGGTATTCACCTGATCATCTCCCCCCAGAGCATCGACAGCTGCAAGGTCGGTAAAATCAATACCGGCGGAGGTCAGAGCATTGCTACCCGTCACATCAAAGGTATCGGCCCCTGTGGTTCCAGTCAGAGCATTACCTTGCAGGTCAGCCATTTCGACAGACGTAAACTCATAGCTCGCTGTATCCAGTGCATTATCTGCACCGGTTAACGTTGAGTTGGCATCATTAACCGTCAAAGCATCATCACCGGTCCCCGCACTAATTGCAGAGTCAGCGTTAGTGACATTGATGTCGTTAGCAGTCAGGGCAGTGCCTGTCACTTCGAAGCTATCCGCCGCATCACTGCCTATCAGCGTGCCGTTCGCCAGATCGAGGTTCTCTACCGAAGTAAATGCGATCTGTTGAGTCGTCAGGGCGTTATCAACCGCGGTACCTGCTTCACTCGTCAGAGTCGCACCATTGGTGTTGACCTGGTCATCGCCATTTTCCGCATTAACCGAGGCAACATTAGTGAAGTCGATATCTGCTGACGTCAATGCGTTAGCGCCAGTCACGTCGAAGGTATCGGCACCAGCGGTACCCGTCAGCGCATTGCTTTGCAGGTCTGCAACTTCAATCGAGGTGAACTCATAGTTTGCCGTGTTCAGTGCATTGTCTGCACCCGTCAACGTTGAGTTGGCATCATTAATCGTCACTGCATCATCGCCAGTACCAGCATC
>NZ_DFQB01000055.1:126511-127820 GCF_002377545.1 Thalassolituus sp. UBA3500
TGCATTGGTCACGCTGATAGCATTTGCCGTCAGAGTAGTAGCCGCTACCTCGAAGCTATCCGCTTCTGAGCTACCCGTGAGCGTTCCGCCATTCAGATCTGCATTTTCTGTCTCACGGAAGGTGATACCCAGAGTTTCGAGTGCATAATCCACCGCATTTCCAAACTCTGCAAACAGAGACGCATCGGCACCATCGGTATTCACCTGGTCAGCACCGTCATCTGCATTTACGACTTCAACATTACTGAAGTCGATTCCTGCAGACGTCAGCGCATTCGTACCTGTCACATCAAAGGTGTCGGCATTCGCTGTACCGGTCAGAGCGTTATCAGCTAGGTCTGCAACTTCAACCGATGAGAACTCGTAATTCGCAGTCTCGAGCTCGTTGTCCGTGCCTGTGAGTGTTGAGTTACCATCATTCACGATCAGAACATCATCGCCGTCGCCGGCATTAATGGCAGACGCTGCATTGGTCACCGTCATTGCATTCGCAGTCAGAGTTACACCTGTCACTTCGAAGCTGTCGGCCGCATCACTACCGGTAAGAGCACCGTTGGCCAGGTCGAGATTCTCTACCGAGGTAAAGGCGATCTGTTGAGTCGTCAGGGCATTATCAACGGCCACAGTTCCCGCACCATCGGTCTGGCTGACCAGAGTCGCTGCATTGGTATTCACCTGGTCATCACCATTGCCGGCATCGACTGAGGCAACGTTAGTGAAGTCGATATCCGCCGAGGTCAGAGCATTAGGAGCTGAGACATCAAATGTATCGACACCTGCAGTACCCGTCAGAGCATTACCGGCGAGGTCAGCCGTTTCAACCGAAGTGAACTGGTAGTTCGCTGTGTCGAGCTCGTTATCAGTACCCGTCAGTGTCGAATTAGCATCGTTAACAGTCAGGACATCAGTACCGTCGCCTGCATTAATAGCAGATGCTGCACTGGTCACAGTGATGGCATTAGCCGTCAGAGCAGATCCGGTTACTTCGAAGCTATCGGCTGCATCACTGCCTGTCAGCGTACCGCTCGTCAAATCCAGATTTTCTACCGAAGTAAATGCAATCTGCTGAGTCGTCAGGGCGTTATCAACAGCCACGCCTGTATCACTGACCAGAGTCGCACCGTTGGTATTAACCTGGTCATCACCGTCGTTGGCATCTACTGACGCAACGTTGGTGAAATCGATATCCGCAGATGTCAGAGCGTTAGCGCCCGTCACGTCGAAGGTATCGACACCAGCGGTACCCGTCAGGGCATTGCTTTGCAGGTCTGCAACTTCAATCGATGTGAACTCATAGTTCGCTGTGTTC
>NZ_DFQB01000020.1:0-24830 GCF_002377545.1 Thalassolituus sp. UBA3500
AAGCTTCCCTCCTACAGGACAAGCCTGATGTAGGAGGGGATCACATCCCCGAACACCCGCCCCCCCCAACCTTGGCCCACCTTTTGCAATTTCCTCTGTAGAGGTGCATTGCATGATTCAGAATTCACACAACGCGGCAAACGTATTTACTGATATTAACGGGCTTCAGGGCATCCGTGCGCTGGGTAAATCCGACCAGGACGCCGCGTTAAAAGAAGTCGCTAAGCAGTTTGAATCCATGTTCGTCAGCATGATGATGAAGTCCATGCGTGACGCTTCAAATGTATTTTCAGAAGACTCTCTGTTCAGCTCTCCCGAGGCTGATTTCTACCAGAACATGTACGACGATCAGATGGCTGTAACCCTCACACAAGGCGAGGGCACGGGCCTTGCCGAGGTTATTCACCGTCAGCTGATGTCGCAGTACGGCATGAACCCGGATGCCACAGGTAAGGTCGATCAGAGCCAGATTTTCGATCGCCGTTTTACCGGAATTTCGCAAACCATCAAGCGTGTTGAAGAAGAGCTCGATAAGCTTCCACAGCGTCCTGCGCCGGTCGATGATTCCGATGTCGATACTAATCAATCAGCCACCACTGGCGCCGGTACTAAGGGGCAAAGCTTTGCCTCTCCGGCAGAATTTGTTGCCGCTGTTTACCCTTATGCTGAACGCGTCGGTGCTGATCTGGGCGTTGATCCAAAAGCGATTGTTGCTCAAGCCGCGCTTGAAACAGGTTGGGGTAAGTACACCATCAAAGGTGAAGACGGCCGCCCATCGAACAATCTGTTTGGTATTAAAGCCGACAGCCGCTGGGATGGCGATGTGGTCAGCATCCAGACACACGAATACCGTCAGGGTGTAAAAGTGAACGAGCAGGCAGACTTCCGCTCGTACGCGTCACTTGAAGACGGCCTGCAGGATTACGCTGACTTCCTGCGCGACTCTACTCGTTATCAGAGCGCTATTAACGAACAGTCCACTGGTCAGACATACGGCCATGCGCTGCAGAAAGGTGGCTATGCAACAGACCCAGAATACGGCAACAAAGTAGAGCGTATTTATAACGGCGACCTGCTGAATAACACGCTCAACAATATGCTGAACGCGACGACACTGGAGAACCAGGATGGCTAATATTCTTGATATTGGTATTTCCGGTCTGCGTGCCCAGCAAACGGCGCTGACAATCACCGGTAACAACATCACTAATGCGGGTACCGAAGGCTATTCCCGACAGGAAGTGAGTTTCAACGAGAATAACCCGCAGTTCCGTAATGGCATCTGGGTTGGCTCGGGGGTGAATGTTGATTCTGTACGCCGTGTATACGATCAGTTTTTAACAGAACAGCTGCGTCGTGATACTTCGACCTTCAACGAATTTAATGCACTTTCCGTCAATGCAGGGCAGATCAATAGTTTGCTGGCAGACAGCGGTACTGGTGTACAACCGGGCCTGGAAAGTATGTTTGGCGCGTTGCAAGCCACGGTGGATGATCCATCCTCTCTGCCTGCACGCGAAGTATTAATCAGTGAGGCGAATGGCCTTGTCGACCGCTTCAGTGCCATCAGTGATCGTCTGTTTGAGCAGAACGATATCATCAACGGCCAGATGGAAGTCATCGCCGGTGAAATCACCACCATCGCAGAATCTATCGCCGAACTGAACGAACAAATTCAGTTTGCTTCTGCGTCTGCCCAAGGTCGCGAGCCGAGTGAGCTTTTGGATCAGCGTGACCGCTTACTAAAAGAATTATCTGAATACGTTCAGGTAAATATAGTTGAGCAGGACGACAGCGTCTTCAACGTTTTTATCGGTAATGGTCAGGCGCTGGTGGTAGGTAACGAATTCAACGAAGTATTTACCGATGTAGGCGCGAAAGACCCCTCACGTGTGGATATCTATTTCCGTAAAGGCACTGCGGTTCAGAACGTCACGCGAGAAATTACCGGCGGACAACTCGGCGGTATTCTCGACTTTCGTGATCAGGTACTTGATCCGAGCCTCAACCAGCTAGGTCGCTTGGGTCTCGTCATCGCCCAAACGATGAACGATCAGCACAAACTAGGCGTTGATTACGATGGCATTAAAGGTGAAAACTTTTTCACTGACATTAATGAGCCAACGAAAACTTACCAGCGTGTGCTGGGAGATCGTAATAACGCAGATCCCGATGATCGGGTGATTGCCGTCGAAATCAAAGACGCAACTCAGTTAACCACCAGTGACTATGAAATTCGTTTTGTCGGCCCGGACGATTATACCTATCGTGTTTTCCGTAACGATACGGGTGAGTTATTACAGACTAACGCTCTGAGCGGCGCATTTCCTGAGTCGATTGAAATTGACGGAATGGAAATTCGTTTCGAAGCAGGCACGTTTCAGCAGAATGACCGCTTTCTGATTTCACCGACGCGTCGTGAGTCTCAGAATCTCGATATGAACATCACTCGTGCTGAACAGGTGGCGCTCGCATCGCCGATCAGCACAGATACCGCTATCGGTAACCGGGGTAACGCCAGCATAGACCAGGGCGAAGTTTATAACCTTGGGACGTCTTACTTCTCAGAAGAAGGTGAAATGACACCGCCGCTTCTGATTCGGTTTACCTCGCCAACAACCTATGATGTGCTGGACAACACAGACCCGGGTAATCCGATTCCGTTGTTTCCGCCACTTATGAACCAAACCTTCACGCCGGGCATCAGTAACAGCATATTGCCAGAGGACGAAGGCAAAACCGCGTTCACAAGCTTTGGCGGTGTGTTACCTGTTTCACCAACGTATCAACAAAACGGTACCAGCGTAGACTCAGTGAATGGCTTTTTCCCTGAGCGCATTGATATCGGCTTTACCAACCCGAATAACGGGCTGACCGCCAACCAGCGTACACTCATTACCCCGCTCAATGCCACGGCTCGTGAAATTGCAGAATCATTAAGCAAGCGTGACGGTGTAGAGGCCTCTGCACGAACCACGGTTGAAATTACCGACCTTGAAACCGACAGCATTAACTTTCTCGATACCGAATTTACCTTAAACGGTGTCGTGCTGACGCAAACCCTTGGCCCGAATCAAAATCAATACGATGCCAATTATCCGGATGAAGTCCCTGATCCGATCACATTAAACTTCCTCGCAGATCGAATTAACGCCAATTACGAACTGCAGGACGCAGGCATCGTCGCCCGAAGTGACGGCGGCAAACTGACCATCATTGATTTAAATGGCGACGACCTCGACTTCGAACTCCGTGGTGATGCAGGTGACAGCTTCCGCATTGGCAATGGCATTGATATCCCGCTGAAAGCCACAGCTATGGAAACCGAAGATCCGCTGAGTAAATTTGAAGGCTACGACTTCTCAGAGGGTGGCCCCTACATTTACGAATTCAGCGACCCTTCGCAGGGCACCATATCGTTTGAAATGACTGGCACCTTTGAAACCGGCGACGACCTACTCGAAGGTTTCCGTCAGGCGATAGAAAACTCTGGCTATGTTTTCTCTGGCAATGTCGACGTTGATATCAGCGAAAAAGGGCAGGTTACCTTCCAGCCACGCCTGGAAGTTAACGGTGCAGGCACGGTCGGCACGAATAAAGTATCCATTGGTGGGCAGGTTAAAGTCATTGTCGATGAGCACTACGATCTGAATATCGCACCGCCGGGCAATAATCTCTTCCCGACAGACCCGGTCGGTGAGCCCGTCGCATTTGGCTTCCACGTCAATATTGATGGTATTGCCGAAGTTGGCGACGAATTTACCGTCGACTTTAACAGCGACGGCACGTCCGATAGCCGCAATGGCGTAGAAATGGCGGCACTGCAAAGTACCAAAACAGTAAAAGGTCAGAGCAGCTACTCAGACTCTTATGCGCGCCTTGTCGAGGTCGTTGGCTCAGTCACGAGCCGGGCGCAGATCAATCGTGACTCATCTGAAGTGCTGTTGCGTAACTCGCAGACCGCCGTGGATGCAACGTCCGGCGTGAACCTCGATGAAGAAGCCGCCGCACTGATTAAATATGAACTGGCTTACAACGCCAGTGCCCAGGTCATTCAGGTGGCCCGGGATATTTTCGACACCCTGATCAGCACCTTCCGATAGGGTGAGGAGTAAACTATGAGAATCGCAACGCTCCAGTCATTTAACCTCGGCCTTAATGCCATCCTCGATGCGCAGGCGTCTGTGAACAAAACACAGCAACAGGTATCCAGCGGACGCCGGGTATTAACCCCAGCTGATGACCCGATTGCATCAACCAAAATTCTGCAACTACAGCAGGACCTCGCGCAGCGCGATCAATACGACCGTAACATGACCGCCGCAGACAACCGTCTCAAGCTTGAAGAATCGTCGCTTGAATCCATTACCGAAGCCTTAACGCGCCTGCAAGAACTCACCGTAAATGCCGGTTCTGGTACACTCACGATTACCGACCGTCAGGCTATTTCGGCAGAAATCGGCCAGCTCGAAGACCAACTCGCATCACTGTTTAACACCAAAGACCCGAACGGCGAATTCATCTTTGGTGGTTTTAAAGGCGCGACTCAGCCGTTCCAACAAAAAGAAAACGGCCGCTACGAATATCAGGGCGATGAAGGGCAGCGCTATCTCGCCATCGGCGATACAACACGTGTTGCGACAGGCGACAACGGTAAAAAACTGTTTGTGGATGTTCGCGCCGCGAAAGACACCTTCACCTCATCCGTCAATCCACTTAATACAGGCACGACTCAAGTAAATGCCGGATTCGTGGTCGATGAAGAAGCGTACGCCAAATTCTACCCCGATGACCTCATCGTCACCTTCAACCCCGAAGCTGCGATTGATCCACCGGGGCCGAACTACACCATCCGCCGCGCCTCCGACGGCCGCATTGTTGATGGTATTGCTGATCGACCCTACTCAAAAGGCGCCGAAATCGTCGCGGCTGGCATAAGCATAAAAATCTCAGGTGACCCAAAACCAGGCGATGAAGTACTGGCAAAATCCAGCCCCAAACAAAGTATCACAGATACCGTATTCCGCTTACGACAGGGTCTCGACACGTTGCAGGATAACCCGACCGACTCAGCGACCCTCGACATCCTGATCGAAGATACGCTGACCAACCTCGCCAACGCTCAGACCTCAGTGTCTGAAGTACGCAGCCAGTTGGGTGCGCGCTTAAACGTAGTCGAAAATGCACGGAACCTGAGTGACGACGTGCGGCTCGTCAGCCAGGAAGTGCTGTCAGAATTGTCGGATGTCGATTTTGCCGAAGCCGTTAGCCGATTGAGTTTGCAGACATTCCTGCTGGAAGCCGCGCAACAGAGTTACACGACCATCAGCCGGCTGTCGTTGTTTAATCAGTTGTAAGCGGTTTCTGTAGGAGGGGATCATATCCCCGAAAGCGTCGGCGGTCAGGACATACCATGTAGGAGGGGATCATATCCCCGAACATCTCGCGTTAATCACATATTGTCGGGAAGAAGCTTCCCTCCTACAGGAAATCATGGTGTAGGAGGGGATCATATCCCCGAACACCGGTCGGTCATCACATATTGTCGGGAAGAAGCTTCCCTCCTACAGGAAAGCATGATGTAGGAGGGGATCTTATCCCCGAAAGCGTCGGCGGTCAGGACATACCATGTAGGAGGGGATCATATCCCCGAACAACGTATCGGCCTCGGCAATGTCGGGAAGAAGCTTCCCTCCTACAGGAAAACCATGATGTAGGAGGGGATCATATCCCCGAAAGCGTCGGCGGTCAGGACATACCATGTAGGAGGGGATCATATCCCCGAACACCGGTCGGTCATCCCATATTGTCGGGAAGAAGCTTCCCTCCTACAGGAAAATCGTGATGTAGGAGGGGATCATATCCCCGAACATCTGGCGGTCATCACATAATGTCGGGAAGAAGCTTCCCTCCTACAGGAAAATCGTGATGTAGGAGGGGATCTTATCCCCGACAGGCCCAAAAAATATCACCCACAAAAAAGGCCCCCGAAGGAGCCGCAGGAACCACTCCTCAAGAAGCAGCCAAATCCATAATCCGACATAACCAATACTTAGGCATCAGATTGAATACTCTGGATTATGGCTCAAATTGTCACATTGTCAATAAAAGACCAGACTGACAGCCTCAAAGCTTCTTGATGATAAAGTCATTGCCCAGAAAAACCCCAGGTTCAATGTAGTAGCGATTGCCCAGCTTCAGCTCAAAGTCACTGATGCAATGCCCATGAAACAGATAATCAATCCCTCGCACACTATGCTCTGATCGACTATTAAAATTACTTCGCGACCAGATACACCGGTACAGCTGATCCTGATCAAACTGCTCGAAGTTATCCCAATGATCCGACGGGAAATCAGCATGCACGATGCCGTAGCGCACGCCCTCTCTGTTTTCGACCTCAATCGCCACGGGTAAGCGCTCAATCCGATCAAACCATGCGGGCCACTGATCGGGCGACGTATGCATTACCCAGTCACCACCATGATTCAGCCAGGTCATACGTTCGCGACTGTTTTTGTACTTCATGCCACTGACCATCAGATACTCATGATTCCCCAGCACAGCAAAAAACCAGGGTTCATTTAGCAGTTCCAGCGCCTCGATAGACTCTGGCCCCCGGTCAATCAGGTCTCCAACACAAATGACGCGATCGGTGTCGGCATTAAAGCCAATATCAGCCAATTGGCGTTTAAGCTGAGTGACGTGTCCATGAATATCACCAACAACATAGTCACTGCCTTCGTTGTTAACGGGTAGGGTTAAACGGTGTGCCTTAAGAATCATGCAGAAGCCTTGCGTCCGGTGCGTCGTCTCATGCGGCCAGAAGTTGAATTATGAGGTGCCCAACGGGCGACGGCCGACAGCGCGAGTATAACGACAAACAACGACGCGTTCGCAGGAATTTGCAGATTAAAGTCCACGGTCGAGTGAATTCCAATCGCCACTATGGCCATAGTGACCGAAAACCCAACGCCCTGATAAAAACGACTGTTGCGCTGGCGCATCGCCACAATGCCATTCCAGAACGCCCAAATTACAATGGCGGCTAGGGCAATCGTGGCTGGCGTCCCAAATTCTGAAGCGAACTGGGCGTAATCATTATGAGCATTGTTGTATAAACCAAAGCTTGTAACCTCCGAACTCTTCAACGCCGGAAACGTATGAGTGAAGGTGCCTGCTCCAGTACCTGTGATCGGATTATCCAGAAAAATATTAAACGTATCGCGAGTAACCTCATCCCGGCTTTCTGTTTGACTGCTCGTCTGCTGTAAGCGCTCAGCGACCTTATCTACACCGAAGAAGGTACCCACGATGGCAATATCAATAACGAGCAAGCTTCCTAACAACACAGTGGTTGCTGTCGTCTTATTGCGCATTAATACCAGAGCCAATGCTCCTGCCACCATCAGGCTGGCAAAAAAAGCCGTATTTCCCATACGAGAGCGAGTCAATACCAGAGCGATCACCATAATTGCGAGCAGCAACCGCAGGATGAGCTTCTTACTGAGCAGCACTTCAACCAACTGGCGTAAACGCTGGCGCGCAGAGCCAAAGTAGCGCGTAGGCTCAGCCAATAGCAGGCCTATGCCTAACGCCAAAGACAATTCCATCAGCCCAGCCAGGCTGTTCCGGTTCACGTAGGTGCCGGTCGCAACACCTCGATAGTGCTCCTTTTCGGCAAAGAAACCATACTCCAGACTGGTAAGTACCATAAAGGCACCATACAAAGCCTGAAACGCCGCAGCGGCAACCACCACCCAAACTAACTGGCGAACACGTTGGCGGGAATCGACAAGCAACAAGGCCAAAGTAAACACAGCCGCATAGAGCAACCCTTGTGACAGCGACATAAGAGAGTCATAAGGGCTCAATGACGTTATCGCCCACTGCACAACGACCCACAATTGAACGCACCAAATCAACACAAGTGGCAACGTACTGTGAGAAAATGCCGGTGTCACTGGTAACGCGGGTAAAGAGCGAAGACTCTGCTCGGCAAGCCGACCACGAAACTCAAGACCGAGCAGCACAAAGGCCAGAGCCGAGGCCAGGTTCCAGGCTAAAGGGTGTACAGAAGCTTCAGGTAAGGGCAGAAAGAAGATAATGCAAAGAAAGGCATTCCAGCGATTCATACAAAGCGGGCTCAGGTTCGAACAAGACCAAGAAAAAACCCGGCCTAGGCCGGGTCTTCAATAGCATTCAGGATTAAAACTGAATTATACAGGGCTAACAGGCTGGCCCGCATTAGCTGGTGGTGTCGGTACCACCGGAGGTGTAAAGCCGTTTGCTGGCGTTTGACCGGTTTGGCCTGGAGTCTGAGCATTCAGGCCCGGCGCACCAGCGGTACCGTTGCCGTTATCGCCGTTGTTGCTCTGGCCACCAGTTTCACCGCCGTTACCGCCACCGTTACCGCCGCCTGGACCTCCTGCGGTTGCTGCACCTTGGCTGATACCCGCTGCTGCAACGTCACCTGGTATACCAGCATTCTGTGCTGCAGCCAGTACCTGACCTTGCGGAACGTTGCGCGAAGATGACGCAGTAGTCACAGCTGCAACAGCATCTTGTTGAGAAGCACCAGACGCGAGAGCCATACTCATCACGCTGTCAAGTGAAGCACCTTCGTCCATTGCAGCACCCAGGGCATCTGCGAGAGATAGCTCAGGGTTTGCTGCCATGGCTGCTTCCACGGCAGCCTCAATGGAAACACCTTCGGTCAGGAACGGTGTCAGAGCAGATTCTGCTTGTGCAGTCGACGCCATCATTGGCAGTACAGCAGCAAGTGCAAAAGTAGTAATGAGCTTACGCATGGTGGTTCCTCCGCGAAGCGTAAAATTAAAAATCTTGCGTAGTGTACGTTTTGATCAGAAGGATGCCAAGCGTCCTGATGTGATAAAAGGCTCCGAACCTGCCATTTCGACGGGTTTGACATGTTATTTACAATGCGGAGTTTTGTTCAGTCACATTTGTACTCATCATACTCCCGATATCCGCCTCGCTGACGCTGTTTGGTAAGAATAGCAGTCTTCCATTACTATTCGGCGGGTTAACTCACACCAGTGGCACCAAGCGAGCGATTACCCATGGCACATTACGACATCTTTAACGGCGATGCAGACGGCATATGTTCACTGATTCAACTCCGGTTAGCAGCCCCTAAAGACAGTACCGTTATCACGGGTGTGAAGCGAGACATCAAACTTCTGGCGAAAGCCAACCTTACCGACGGAGACAGTGCAACCGTATTGGATATCTCCATGGAGAAGAATGCAGATGCACTTCGGGCAGCGTTGGGCGCGGGCGCTTCCGTATTCTATGCCGACCACCACAGATCTGGGGATATTCCAGATCATCCCTCTCTTGAAGCACACATCAATACTGCACCTACGACCTGCACCGGCCTGATCGTAGATTATTACCTGAATGGCCAATACCGTGAGTGGGCAATCGTTGCAGCCTATGGCGACAATATTATTCAGGTCGCTGATGAGTACTGTGCTCAGCTTGGGCTATCACCCGAGCAACAGAATCAATTGCTCAAGCTAGGTACGGCCATGAACTACAACGGCTACGGAAGCACAGAACAAGATCTGTACTACACCCCCGAAGCGTTATACCGGGTAGCCTGCCAGTACGAGACCCCATTCGACTTCATAGCAAATGAAAATGAAGTCTACGAAACCCTTACCCAAGGCTACGACGAAGATATGGCCAAGGGGCTGAGCATAACACCAGACCAAGTGACTGAATCTGCTGCTATGGTCACCTTGCCAGACGAACGCTGGGCGCGACGTGTAAGTGGCGTACTGGGTAATGAGCTAGCGAACCAACACCCCAGGCGCGCGCATGCGATACTCACCGAAGTACCAGGCAAAGTTGATCATTTTCAGATAAGTATCCGAGCGCCAAAATCAAACCCCTCGGGAGCTGACGTCATTGCTACCCAGTTCGGTGGCGGCGGCCGCAAGAATGCCGCCGGTATCAATGAAATAGCGAAAACAGACCTGGCGAGTTTTTGGGATGCGCTCGTCAATGCATACAGCTGATTGGTTGATCAGGGCCGACAATAAAGGCCTGGATGGTAAATGGTAAATGAAACCTGACATTCGCCATTTGCCGCCAATTGTCTTGCATTGGCATGTTCCAAACTGGTGCAAATTCCGGTACCTTTCGCAATATTGACTACGGGTATCGTTATAAACATATAACCAGTGCAGGGATTCACATGACAGCAGCCACCAATGTCGTATGGCATGACACCAAAGTGACGAAAGAAAGCCGCTGTGCTCACAAAGCGCAGAAACCCTGCATCCTCTGGTTTACTGGTTTCAGCGGTTCGGGAAAGTCCACCATTGCCAATGCGGTTGAGCATCGCCTGGCCGAGCTGAAACAGCATACCTACCTGCTTGATGGCGATAACGTCCGCCATGGCCTTAATAAAGACCTTGGCTTTACGGATGAAGACCGAATCGAAAATATCCGCCGTATTGGCGAAATGTCAAAGCTGTTTGTGGACGCCGGGCTTATCGTTGTCACCGCCTTTATTTCTCCCTTCAAAGCAGAACGCCAGTTGGTGAGAGATCTGGTGGATAAAGGTGAGTTCTTTGAAGTGTTTATGAGCACGCCGCTTGAAACCTGTGAAGAGCGTGACCCCAAGGGCCTGTATAAAAAAGCGCGTGAAGGAAAGATCAAGAACTTCACCGGCATCGACTCAGAGTACGAACCGCCCGAAAACCCCGAAGTGACGTTAGATACCTCGACCATGACGGTTGAAGAATGTGTCGATCGGGTTATCAGCCACCTTAAGGATAACCAAATTCTGTAACGCAGCGATTTGACGCCCGACATCTATTGTAGGAGCGCTTCAGCCAACTTGTTGGCTATGCGCGAAATAAAGGACGCACCGGTGACACACCAACTGGCAACAGGCCGAACCGCCACACTCATTAAACTCGGCTTTGCCGCAGGTGCAAAAACCGCCGCCGCCTTTGCCGCCTTCGCCCTCACTGCACTCATCACACGCAATATGCCCAACGACGAGGCTGGTTTATTCCTGCTTGGCTTCACCTTGATAACGGTACTGTCCATCTTCTTCCGCTTGGGGCTCGATAACGTCATTCTTCGTTTTCTGTCTGCTCATGGCACCGATGACTTTGCCCAAGAAAAGCTCAACCGAGGCCTGCTCTGGATAGCCACGGCGGTTATACCGGCAACTATTCTCGGCATAATGCTCAGCGAACAGATCGCCACAACCATATTCAACAAACCAGAATTCGAACCGGTACTCTTCTGGATGCTGCCTGCACTGCCTGCTATGGCGATCTTTATGTTGCTCGCTATGGCTTTTCAGGCTCAACACCGTGTTGTTTTAACGACAATATTCCAGAATCTGGGTATCTCAACCTTGTTTATCGTGGGTTTTGGCTATCTGTGGTTTGAGCAACCCGACGCCATCAGCGCCGTATCGGCTGCGCAAATATACACCGTGGCTGCCGCCGCCATGTTCATTGCGGGGGTGACCCTCTGGTATGGTCAGCGCAATGTGAACTTCAAGATTACCGGTTACCGTGACCCGGAACTGACCCATGCCAGTATGAACTTATGGACGGCCTCTATAATGGGCCTTGCCGTGCAGTGGTCCGGCATACTCGTTGCCGGTGCCATGCTCCCGCCGGAAGATGTGGCACTGCTCACCGCCGCACAGCGCACGGCCATGCTCACGAGTTTTGTGCTCATGGTGGTCAATATGGTCGTCGCGCCCCGATACGCCAGATTATGGAAAGAGGGCAACATAGAACGCATTCGCTACCTGGCCAAGTGGTCCACCCGTGGCATGATTGCAATGGTGCTGCCCGTCGTCGCAGTTATGATGATCTGGCCAGAAAAGGTAATGGGCCTGTTCGGGGAAGGTTTTGAGGAAGCGGCAATACTGCTAATGATTCTGGCTGTTGGGCAGTTTGTGAATGTAGCGACAGGCTCGGTAGGGTATTTGCTGAACATGAGCGGCAATGAACAAGATTTTAACAGAGTCACGATTATCGCAGGTCCCAGTACGATAGCCCTTGTGATGGTTCTTACTAATTATTACGGGGTTATCGGGGCTGCGGCTTCGACAGCAGCCGGAGTTTCTATCCAAAATATTTTGGCTCTGTCAAAGGTGCGTAGTAAGTTGGGTATTCAACCCTTTTAATAAACACTTCAATTTGTGAAGAAGATTGAACATGAACGTATTTATTGTGTCACCCGGCAGAACTGCCACGACGACATTCTCTCAAGCATTGTCTTGTTTAGATGGGTATACATCGTCCCATGAGTCTCTGGTTCAAAAGTTGGGACAGGGTAGAGTGGAGTACCCTATTAATCACATAGAGTGTGATAATCGGTTGGTATGGTTTTTGTATCGATTGACTAATAAGTATTCTGCAACGGGAGTATTGGTGATACTCCATAGGGATGTTGAGAAAATTTCTCAGTCATATAATAAAAGATGGCGAAAAATTCAAATAATGAAAGCTTTCTCCCAAGGTATTCTGATGAGAGGGTTTGCGGGTAATAATATCGATGTCTGTAGGGAGTACGTAAATTATTGCTACGAACAACTTAATTATTTTTCTCGGCAGTGGAAGGTTGTTATACATTTGGATGTAGAACGCCCTGATGACGGTATCGTAGAACTTCTAAAAGTATTGAATAGAGAAAATGATGCTGGAAGAGTTCTGAAATATATCAAGGAGAATAGATCTAATCAAAATGTAAGTGAGTGGAAGAATCGGTGGGAAGCTTTTAAATATAATACGAAATGTCTAATTTCCGATCTAAGGTAGATGTTATGAGTGCCTTAGTCAGCGTCATTATACCTACGTACGGACGGTCTTTGTATTTGGAACGTGCTTTAGATAGCGTTTTTAATCAAACCTACTGCAACGTGGAAGTTCTCATCGTCGATGATAATGGTATCGGGACTGAAGAGCAAAAGAAGTCTTCAATGCTTATGCTTGATAAATATCGAGAATATGAAAATTTAATATATATACCAAATGAGATAAATAGGGGTGGGGCGGTCGCAAGAAATATTGGCATCGACAATGCTAATGGTAAGTATATTACCTTTTTAGATGATGATGACGAATACCTGTTGGATAAGGTTGAAAGACAGGTGCGGTCAGTTATTAATGGTAATCTCGATGTCGCACTATGTGCAGCTTACTATTTTAATAGCAAGGGTGAGAAAGAGAATTCTATTGCAAGGCCGATAGGGGAAAATATTAGAGACTTTTTGCTGGGTGGAGTAGCTTTGACTCCAATGATTATGGCAACAAAAGAATCTTTGAACAATGTCGGGGGGTTTGATGAAACACCTCGATATCAAGATCATATACTTATGCTGAAGTTATTGGCTTCTGGTGTGAGTGTGGGAATAGACAATACTCCATTATATAAATGTTACAGGCACGACGGTGTTCGTATATCTACTGGCGAGAAATCATATCATGGTGTTATGTATAAACACAAAATCGAAAGAGGTGTTTCTGGTACGTTGTGCAGTAGTGATCGTGATCGGTTGAAATGTAATCAAGAGATTGAGCTTTTGGCGTACACTCCTTTTAGTAAACTTTTTATTAGATCTTTTAATTTGCTATTCAGGAAAAATTGCGACAGATTGTTTCTGGTTAAGGAATTGATAAAAATTGTTTTTTCATTGAGGAATGTGTAAGTGTATAGGTACGGCGAGCAATTGATTCAGAGCCTCCGTCTGGATGATTGCTACTCATATACCTTTCTTATCCTGTTAGGGCTCTGTCTTGCTAAGTCGTTTTCACAGTCACTAGGTGTTGGTGCTCTTGAACTGATAACATGTTTTATTTCAGTTATGATTCTAAGGAGATTTCTACCGGTAATTGTTCTTTATTTTTTGCTTATTTATGCAGCATTTTTGGTTGTATTGTTACTGTCTTCGATCAATTCTTTTGCATCAAATAGCCAGGCCAGGATGGCTGTTGTAACACAATTCTTAGTATACCTGAAACTTCCATTGAGCGTTGTACTTCTCATCTCTCTTGCTGAATTTTCAGGTAGGTATTTTACTTGTAGATTATACATGTATACCAAGTACCTGTTGTTTTTTTCGTTAATTTTATGCGTATTTCAGTTAACTGTACCTAGCTTGGTAGTTGAAGTATTTTCCGGGCAGTATTTGGATACATATATTACGGGATTTGATATTAGAAGGATGACAGGAGTTTACAATCACCCTACCCTGTTGGGCTATCTGTCAGCGATATCTTTTATATATCTTTTATCTAAGCCGTTATCGCGTGAGGTTTTTCTTTTGCTAATTATTTCGTTCATTTTACTTCTCTTGTCGGGGCAGAGAGGGGAGCTTGTTTTGCTTTTTGCTTGTTTCCCGCTTGCTTATCTTTTGAGGGTTTCTTATAAGATGTTCGGAGTATTTGGTAGCGGAATACTATCTTTGATAATTTATATTATTACATGTATGAACTTTGAAAGTATCTTTGGTATTGATATTGCTGGAGATAATGTCGTCCGACATGTCCTGTATGCTGGAGCCTATCAGGTGGCATTCGATTATTTTCCATTGGGTAGTGGAATGGCTACATATGGATCGAGTAATTCTGCTGAGTCATTAGTTTACTATGACACAGGAATAGAAATGTTGTGGTGGTTTTCGAAGGGAACGGCTTTCTTGACTGATACCACGTGGGCGATGATTCTCGCTGAATCCGGTTTTATTGGTACGGGGGTATACTTGTTCTTTGTATCGATATTATTATTCTACTGCGTAAGCCGGAACAGTTCAATATATTCATGTGCGATTCTCTCTTTTATATTGTTGGAAAGTTTGTCGAATCCCACCTTTACAAGTTATGTCTATGTTCTGGTCGTGGGTTTTGCTTATGCGCTATTTTCAGGAGGTGGGATGCGTGAAAATTCTTATGGTGATTAATGGTGAGTACTACGCTGGTGCTGAGCGTGTACAAGAGAGTCTACTTAGAGGAATAATTAATAGTGATCATCACAAGGCTTGGGTTGCGATATACAAAAATGGCATATTCCCTGAAACCTCAGGGTTGTCAGATACTTTAAAATTTTACTCTATTAAAGGCTTTCGCGTATTTAGATTGCGCGGAGTAATAAATAAAGTGAAACCTGATGTCATAAACTGCCATTCTCCCATGACGTTGTTATTAACTTTAGCTGCTGTTTTTCTTTCATTGAGCCCTGCACGTGTTGTCTACCATGTACACAGCCCGGCGAGAGAGGATACTGAAAGTCGCATTAAAAATATGGTGAAGTACTGTATTGAGAAATTATCTATACGGGTCTTATCCCCAGCGGTGGTTGGTGTGTCGCAATCGGTAATAAAGCGGAGTGGCTACCTCGATACTTATAGTGATGTTACAGTTGTAGCTAATGGCATCTATGATTCGGTGGATAGAGTCTCATACAATAGAAGCGAGGATGAGCTATTTAAGTTATCTTTTGCTGGCCTCATTAGGCCTCGGAAGGGGTTTGATATCCTTCTTTCTGCTCTATCGCTCTTGCCGAGCGATATTAAGAGTCGAATTAGACTGTCGGTTTACGGAGAATTTGATAGCGACTCTTATAAAGAGATGATTTTGGCTAAAGTGAGGAGTGACGAGTTAGATAATATTGTCTGCTTCAAGGGGTTTGATAAAAATATACCCAGAAAAATATCGGAAAGTCATGTTTTTGTAATACCTTCGTTATATGGAGAAGGCCTGCCAATGGTTTTGCTGGAGGCAATGTCTGTTGGTAGTGCTATAGTAGCAAGCGAAGTTGGTGGTATCGATGAGGTATTAGTTGATGGTAAAAACGGACTGCTTGTTCAGCCTGCTAACCCTTTAGCTCTCTCAGCGGCAATTGAAAAACTTTTTGTCAATCCTTCATTGTGCGAAAAAATAGGAAAGCGTGCATTGCTTGATCAACAGGAGGCGTATTCCGTTGATTCGATGCTGGCCCAAACTTTTAAGGTTTTTGAGAATGGAAGGTAATTTATTCATACTCTTAGAAGCTGTAACTGTATGGCCCTCAAGGGAGGAAGCCATCCCATCGCTGTTGGAGCGCGGTGGGGCACGCATTTTATCCTTTTTAAATGCTCATGCGGTAAATCTTGCTGTTAGTGATAAGACATTTATGAGTGCTTTACTGCAGAGCGACTATTTGTTTAGAGATGGTGTAGGAATTAAGATTGCATTTGGATTGCATGGCTCTGACGCGGGAGCGAACTTGAACGGTACAGACCTTATTCCTCTGTTGCTTGAAGATTACAGGCATTCTGGGGTCCCTGTTGTATTTATTGGTGGGACGCCGGCAGTTTCGAAGAAGTTAGAAAACAGGCTTGCTAAAGATTGGGGCGAAGGTTTTTACTGTGAAGACGGTTTTCATGAGGATGACTACTACTTGAAGTACCTGTCGGAAATTCCATACGAGAAGTTTTTAATTGTTCTTGGTATGGGAATGCCAAAACAAGAGAGGCTGGCTTTGAAAATTAAAGATATGTTGTCTGAT
Source organism: Thalassolituus sp. UBA3500 (assembly GCF_002377545.1). Taxonomy (NCBI): domain Bacteria; kingdom Pseudomonadati; phylum Pseudomonadota; class Gammaproteobacteria; order Oceanospirillales; family Oceanospirillaceae; genus Thalassolituus; species Thalassolituus sp. UBA3500. Next base: position 16,552 of record NZ_DFQB01000020.1, read on the forward strand.
AATGATGTTCTTATTGTCAATGGTGGTGCGATTATTGATCGTATTTCCGGTGTTGTTGAAAGGGCACCCTCCTGGATGGCTGAAAATGGATTGGAGTGGCTGTATCGGCTTTGTAAGGAGCCGGGGAGGTTATTTCGCCGTTATGTTATTGGGAACCCTATGTTTTTGTTAAGGGTGTTTATTTCGTCTATTGTAAGTCGCACTGAGACTAAATCATAGGTTTTGCTGAGATAAGGGCTTGAGTCGCCAAGGTATCTTTGTGGAATGAGATAAAGGATGTATATTGAAGAGTTTAACATGGAAGATAATCTTTCGGGTGTGGTACCCTTATTTGGAAAATTTAAGATCGATGAAAATACCAAGTGGTTCAAGAAGCGAATTGAAATTAATTGGTTTAACTTAAGGTATCTTTTAGCTGTCTTTAAAGTATCTTTGTGAGATTGTTATTGATATGAGTGTGTTTTTTAGGTCCATTATTTATAGAATGCCATTTTTTTAAGTATTTACGCGATAAAGGTACAGTTGATCAGATTTTGGCTGCTGAAATTTTTTCTTAAGATAGCCAAGGTGAAGTCTATTAAGTTGAGGGAGTTAGGAGGTTTTTTCTAAGGTGCCTTTTCGGTGATTTGTCCTATGTCTTTCGTTTCCAATATCTTTATACTCTCAAAGGCGCAATGGAGAATTGTGGAAACGATAAGCTGGAAAATTAATTTTAGTGGCTATGTAGTATTTTACTGAAGTCTTAATTTGTTATCCGTGTTTTATATTTCGCTAGGGTTTAGGGTTTTGGATGTTATTATTTTTTATTTTTAGGTGTTGGAATGGGGCGTAATGATTTTTTTCAAGGTTACCGGCGCGATATTGATGGTTTGCGAGCCATTGCTGTTCTTCCGGTTGTGCTCTATCACTTTGGGTTGGAAGGGATTTCTGGTGGTTTTCTCGGTGTGGATGTTTTTTTTGTTATTAGTGGTTTCTTAATATCCGGAATAATATTTAGGGAGGTTTTGAATGAGGAGTTTTCGATCGTTAATTTCTATGAGCGTCGGTTTCGTAGAATCTTACCAGCATTGATTTCTTTTTTAACTATTACGACTGTTCTAGCAATATTTCTATATTCGCCGCTTGCTCTTATTGATTATGGTAAAAGTCTTTTAGGTGTTGCTACTTTTACCTCAAATTTTGTTTTTTATAGTGAGTCCGGTTACTTTGATGTCGCTTCAGAGATGAAGCCATTGATTCATACATGGAGTTTAGCTGTAGAAGAACAGTTCTATATATTTTTCCCAGTTTTAATGCTCTTGATATGGAGGTTTTCCTCCAAGTTTCTCGTAACTATAATGTTTTGCTTATTACTACTAAGCCTTGTTGCTAGTGAATACGCTTCTTTGCGTTGGCCTTCGGCTAATTTTTATTTTATCTTAACCAGAGGTTGGGAGCTTCTGGCAGGTGTAATGACTATGCTGGCGCTAAGAAATTATAATGGTAAAGTTAGTTGCCTGTTGGCCACTTTGGTCAGTACTTTCGCCTTGATGGTGCTTTTTTATCCTACGGCTTGTTTGATTCTGAAGTCGCCCATCCAAGTTTTTACACTCTTGCTCCCGTCTTATCAGTGTGCCTTTTGTTGTTTTTTGGCGCAGTAAGAAAAAATCGTGTCTCCATATTGCTGAGTTATCGGCCATTAGTGTTGATTGGTTTGATAAGTTATAGCCTTTACCTAGTACACCAGCCGTTGCTGTCATTTTGTTTGGTTTTGATAGAAGGACACCTGACCCCGCCTTTGACGATTTTGTTAACAGTTCTGAGCCTTGTGTTGGCTTATTTGTCGTGGCGGTTTGTTGAGCAGCCATTTAGAGATAGGCGGAAAGTTTCTGGTCATTTTATATTTGTGGCATCTGCTGTTTCTCTTTGTCTTGTGTTTGTGGTCGGTACTTTAGTGATGTGGTACGCAAAATCAGCGAAAAACAGGATTTTATCTGGTGACGTTCCACTCGTTAGTCCGATGAGAGCGAGCTGCCATGCAAGTGACTCTAATTATATAGATCCAGATGACGCCTGTATTCTTGGTGCTGATGGAGGTGGTAGTAAGCCTAGTATTGCTGTATTTGGTGATAGTCATGGTGTTGAGTTGAGCTATGCTTTGTCTATTACTGAGGAGCAGCCTGTTGTCAGCCTTACATATTCAGCATGCCCCCCTGTTGTTGAATCTGGTTTGTATGCTCCATCGAAGTGTGCGGAATGGAGCTCCAAAGCGCTAACCTCGATATTAATAAACACTGATATCGATACTGTTTACGTTGTGTATCGCATCCATAAGCACCTTCATGGGGATCAGCTCAATTGGTACCCGGATATTCCTCCTATAGATGAAGTTTCAGGCGAAATTAGAACTGCGAGGTGGGGAGCATTAGTTAGTATACTAACTCGTCTTAAAGATTCTAAACGCCGGGTAATATTGGTATTGCAGCCTCCCGAACTAGCGGGCGATATCAAGTATTTAACTCGCTCAGAGTATAGTTCAGTTCAATACACTGATATTTATGGTGTTCCATACAGTTGGTGGGAGCGCAGGACCGAGTTCGTTATCAATCACCTTGCTACCATCCCGGATGGCGTTGATATTTTAGATCCCTCGCTGGCCTTGTGCGACTCGGAACATTGTTATGTGAGTAAAAAAGGTTCACTAATGTATTTCGACGATGACCATTTATCTGTGGCCGGTGCGCTTTATGTTCTTAAATACTTTGAAAGGAGTATAGATTGACCCATATTCTTATGGATTTAATGGCTGATAACGTATGATGTGATGCGGTGCGATTCACACTTGTTTGGTCAAGCCTGGTAAGTTCGGTGTCGCTACTGGTGCTTATAGTCGCTTAAGTTGGTTTATTGATTACTGATGCGTTATTTATTTTGCAGTTCCGGTGACCTTTGCATTTAAAAATAGGGTTCGCGTACAGCCAGGCAAGGTAGCTGAAGCGCTCCTATGGGGTAAATGATGTAGGAGCCCGTTCCACGGGCGAGTTTTCAGGTTTGTTATGAAGCACTGGTTAGATGACGACACCTTCAAAACCATTGTCGATACGACTCCTCTGGTATCTATTGACTTGTTGGTTCGTAATGTTGATGGGCAAATTCTCGTTGGTAAGAGAGTGAACCGGCCAGCACAGGGATTCTGGTTTGTGCCGGGTGGTCGTATTTTGAAGAATGAACGGCTGTCAGATGCGTTTGCTCGGCTTACAGAGGCAGAATTGGGTATTCGGTTGGATATCGTTTCTGCGTGTTACCTGGGCTTGTATGAGCATTTTTACGATGACAGTATTTTCACTGATGATGGATGTGATGTGTCTACGCATTATGTTGTGAATGGGTTTGAGGTGATCCTGCCTGATGGCTACTCCGGTCTGCCTTACGAGCAACACAAAGAGTACCAGTGGCTCACAGAAGGTGAGTTCGTTTCCAGCGATGAGGTGCATGTGCACAGTCGTTGGTATCTGGATAAAGAAAATGGTTTTCTATGATTCCTGTGATTATGGCTGGTGGTTCTGGTACGCGTTTGTGGCCGCTGTCGCGCACGGCATTCCCTAAGCAGTTTTTATCGCTGGGCTACGACCAGACCATGCTGCAGCAGACGGTCTCTCGTTTGGATGGTTTAAACACCACAGACCCGATCATCATCACGAATGAAAACCACCGCTTTTTAGTCGCGGAACAACTGCGTCAGATGGGGCAGAGTGCTTCGATTCTGCTCGAGCCGGTGGGTCGTAATACGGCACCTGCGATTGCGTTGGCGGCGTTTCAGGCGTTAGGCGATAGCAAGAACAACCCAGATGAAGCGCCGGTTTTGTTAGTACTGGCTGCAGACCATGTGATTAAAGACACTGCTGCATTTCAGGCCGCTGTTAATAAGCTGGAACCTGCAGTTCGTGACGGTAAGTTCGGCACGCTGGGGATTGTGCCGACTGAACCTGCAACTGGGTACGGTTACATCGAAGCGGGTGCTGAGTCGTCGGGCTTATTTGCCGTCGAGCAGTTTGTAGAGAAGCCGGATGCTGCTACAGCACGGCGTTATCTGGATGAGAATGCAGCCCTGAGCGGAGAGAGCCTCGCGAGAAAATGGTACTGGAACAGCGGTATGTTCATGATCCGCGCAGATCGCTACTTGGAGGAACTGAAGCGCCTCAGTCCGGAGATGTATGCCGCCTGTGAAGCCGCGATGGCTGATACGCAGAGTGATATGGATTTTATCCGTATTAATGCAGAAGCGTTTGAGCAATGCCCGGACGATTCGATTGATTATGCCATTATGGAACCATTGACAGCGGAACCGTTGAGCAACTCAGAAGGGGAGCCTCAGGTCGTCGTTGCGCCGCTGGTGGAGGCTGGTTGGAGTGACGTAGGTAGCTGGTCAGCCCTATGGGATATTGCGGATAAATGCGATAACGGTAATGCTGTACTTCATGCGGTTAAGGGGGGGGGCGAGACTATCCTTAAAGATACTCGCAACTCTTTAGTCAGTACCTGTGATCGCCTGATCAGCACGTTAGGCGTGGATGATCTGGTGATTGTGGATACAAAAGACGCAGTCCTGGTCGCTCATAAGAGTAAAGTTCAGAATGTCAAAGACGTTGTCTCTGTTTTGAAGGAACATGGTTTGCCACATCATGAATTCCACCGTGAGCTGTATCGCCCTTGGGGTGTGTGTGATTCAATTGACCCTCCGTTAAATGAGCGGCATCAAGGGTACAAGGTGAAACGTCTGACCGTAAGGCCTGGTGCCAAACTCTCGCTGCAAATGCATCATCACCGTGCAGAACACTGGATTGTGGTGTCGGGTACTGCGAGAGTAACCAATGGTGAGAATACGATTGTGCTGGCTGAGAACGAATCTACATATATCCCTATAGGCCAGACTCATCGTCTTGAGAACCCGGGTACAGTAGACCTTGAGATTATTGAGGTTCAGTCTGGTTCGTACCTCGGTGAGGACGATATTGTGCGCTTTGAAGATAAATACGGTCGTGTATAAAGGACAACAGTGATTGCTGTCATTTGATTTTTTAGTCGTTACCTTTCTTTTTGTCGCTGTGGTGGTGGTGCTGGCTGTCACCAGACTTCGACCAATCGCAGTATTTGCCATGGTGGCGTTTGTGCTATACGCATCTGGCGTACTCACGCTGGATGGCCTCTCGCATAATTATGTGAATCCTTCACTGCTGACTCTGATCGGCTTGGTTTTACTGTCGGTTGTGCTTGAGAAGATCAGCTTTGTTTCTGACCTTTCCCGGCGAAGTGTGACTCAGAATGACGGTGCCTCTGGAAGCGTCAGTCGTGGCGTATTCAGGCTTGGGTTGGTCGCTGGGGTGATTTCATCGTTTTTGAATAACACAGCGGTGGTTGCAACGCTCATGGGTGGCTTGCGGCGTCAGCCTCATTTGCCCGTTTCGCGGTATCTGCTGCCGTTATCGTATGCTTCTATTGCTGGCGGCATGATGACTTTGGTCGGCACCAGTACCAATCTGATTGTAAATAGTTTTGTTGAAGAAGCGGGTGAAACGCCACTTGGCTTTTTTGATTTTACGCTGATCGGTGCGCCCGTCTTTCTGGCAACCTTGGTGGTGATTTCGTTGCTGTCGCATCGTTTTTTGTCAGATCGGCAGGTCGCGACGGATGCGCAGGAGCGCCGTGAATATTTGTTTGAACAGACGGTCATGCCCGGTTCGCAGTTAATCGGTAAAACCATTCAGGACAACGGCCTTCGCCAGTTAGAGAACATGTTTCTGGTTGAAGTGGTGCGTGAACAGAGTAGTAAGACTTATGCTCCGGTTGCACCCGATCTGATTATTAACGCAGGAGATGTGCTCGTTTTTTCTGGTGATCCTGCTTACGAGCATATTTTTCAGCAATTTGATGGCTTGGTTGCTTTGGGGGGGGATAAGCACTCTCACGGTGATGGTGCGCCACTGGCTGAGGTGATTATTTCGCCAACGTCTTCCATGATCGGCTACAGCTTGAAAGCCTGCGAATTTCGCTCCCGGTTTGATGCTGCGGTTATTGCTATTCGCCGTGGCAGCCGCAATATTCGCGGTAAGTTAGGTGATCATGTGCTGCAAGCTGGAGATTGCTTGTTACTCACTACCGGGCCTAAGTTTGGTAATAAAGGGGCTGAGAGCAGCAATCGCCGTGACTTTATCACCGTATCAGGTATTGAGCGGCGTCAGCCGTTGAGTACCTACGCCAGCGGTATGGTGATGGGGGGATTTGTACTCGCGATAGGCTTGTCAGTGGCGGGTGTAATTCCGTTGCTTAAGGGCGTGTTATTACTTTTGGGAGCTTGCCTGGCGTTCAGTCTTGTTACGATCGAAGAACTTAAAGGCCGCTTCCCATTTGAGTTGATTGTGGTAATCGGTGGTGCTCTGGGGCTGTCGCAAGCGATGTTTCAGGTTGGTCTAGCAGAGATGCTGGCGGGGGCTGTAAATTTTGCGGTAGGGGGTATGGGGCCGTTTGCCGCGTTAATAGCAGTGTACGTGGTTACCTGGTTGGTAACAGAACTGGTAACTAACAATGCGGCAGCGGCGCTTATGTTCCCGATTGCCTATGCTACGGCAGAGGCCTTAGGCGTCAGTCCATATCCGTTTTTTATGGCGCTGGCCTTTGGTGCGAGTGCAAGCTTTATGTCGCCTTACGGCTATCAGACGAATCTGATGGTATACAGTGCAGGTAATTATCAGCTGAGCGATTATCTTAAGGCGGGCTTTCCTCTGTTGCTGGTATACAGTGTGGTAGCGCTGAGTCTGATACCGATAGTATTTCCGTTTTAACGCTTGTTTATGTCTCTGTTTTGACTCTGAAGGCATATTTCATATTTCTGACATACTGGCCGAGTACAAGCTCCTTTCTTTATCAGGGCGTGGTAGTATTCCGCCAAGTTTCATTTAAAGATTCAGGATTGATCAAATATGAAAATCGCTATTGCCGGTACCGGCTATGTAGGTCTTTCTAACGCCATGCTGCTGGCACAGCATAATGAAGTGGTCGCTGTTGATATCGTGCCTGAGAAGGTCGAGATGCTGAACAACAAGCAGTCACCGATTGTTGATGCTGAAATTTCTGACTTTCTGGCTAACCGCGATATTAACTTTCGGGCGACGCTCGATAAAAGCGAAGCCTATGCTGATGCGCGCTTTGTCGTTATCGCCACGCCTACTGACTATGACCCGGTAACGAACTACTTTAATACCCGCTCGGTTGAGAGTGTGATTGCCGACGTAACAGCGGTGAACCCGGATGCCGTGATGGTCATTAAGTCGACCATTCCGGTTGGGTATACCCAGAAGCTGAAAGAAGAGACGGGTTGTGAGAACCTGATTTTCTCGCCTGAGTTTCTGCGTGAAGGTAAGGCGCTGTACGATAACCTGTACCCAAGCCGTATTATCGTCGGTGAGCAGTCTGAGCGTGCTAAAGAGTTTGCTGACCTTCTGTTGCAGGGTGCGGTTAAGCAGGATGTTCCTTTACTGTTTACTGATGCGACTGAAGCTGAAGCCGTTAAGCTGTTTTCGAACACGTATCTTGCGATGCGTGTGGCGTATTTTAATGAGCTGGACTCGTACGCAGAGACTCATGGCCTGAATACTCGCCAGATTATCGAGGGTGTTGGTCTCGATCCGCGTATTGGTAACCACTACAACAACCCGTCGTTTGGGTATGGTGGTTACTGCTTGCCGAAAGATACCAAGCAGTTGCTGGCGAACTTTGAAGACGTACCGAGTAATATCGTGCGCGCCATTGTGGATGCCAACAGCACCCGTAAAGACTTTATTGCGGATTCTGTGATTCGTAAGAACCCGAAGGTGGTGGGCATTTATCGCCTGGTGATGAAGTCTGGGTCGGATAACTTCCGTGCATCAGCGATTCAGGGTGTGATGAAGCGCATCAAGGCGAAGGGTATTGAGGTTATTGTGTATGAGCCAGTGCTGGAAGAAGAGGATTTCTTCAATTCGCGGGTGGTGAATGACCTGGAAGCGTTTAAGGCCGAGTCGGATGTGATTATCGCCAACCGTTTGTCGGATGATATTCGCGATGTCGAAAGCAAAGTGTATACGCGGGATCTGTTTGGGGCGGATTGATCGCGAATAGCCTTCGGCTGATTCGCTCCCACATGGGTGGAGCTGGCTGGTTGATTTTCTCCCACATGGGAATTAGACAGTCTTTGTGGGAGCTATTCAGCCAGCTTGCCTGGCTAATAGCGATAGGTTTCGCGAATAGCCTTCGGCTGATTCGCT
>NZ_DFQB01000021.1:0-368 GCF_002377545.1 Thalassolituus sp. UBA3500
TCGAGTGTTTCGCCGTCGAGGTCGTTGGTGGGTTCGTCCAGTGCCAGCACATTCGCGGGGTGGGTGAACAGGCGGGCGAGGGAGAGGCGGTTGCGCTCTCCTCCCGAGAGCATGCCAACTTTGCCCATGGCCTGTTCCCTGGTGAATAGGAAGTCGTTGAGATAGGCGAAAACATGCCGCGTAGCGCCGTTGAGCTCGATGAGATTGCCGCCCCTGGCAACGGCATCGAACACCGTTTGCTGTTCATCCAGCTGAGCCCGCAGCTGGTCGGAGTAGGCCACTTGCAGGCGCAAGCCATGCTTCAGGGTGCCGCTAGCAGGAGCTAGTTCGCCGAGGAGCAGACGCAGCAGGGTCGTCTTGCCGGCGCC
>NZ_DFQB01000021.1:668-6395 GCF_002377545.1 Thalassolituus sp. UBA3500
GCCGGCGCCGTTGGGGCCGATGAGTCCCACCTTGTCTCCCCGCATTATAGATATTGAAAAGGGCTTGAGCACAAGGTTGTCGCCGTAGGCGAATGAAATCTTCTCCGCCTCGATGACGCGACGGCTGGTCTGTTCGCTTTCCTGGATGGTCGCTTTGACCCCACTTGGGGAGGAGCGGCGCTGGTGGCGTTCCTGGCGCAGCCGCTTGAGTGCGCGCACGCGGCCCTCGTTGAGGGTGCGCCTCGCCTGGATGCCCTGGCGCATCCAGGCCTCTTCCCGCTTGAGGCGATCGTCGGCCAGCCGGTGCTGATTTTCCTCCGCCTCCAGCTGTACCTGCCGCCGCCGCAGGTAGGTGGAATAATCGCAAGCATAACTGCTGAGTCGGCCGCGGTCGAGTTCGAGAATTCTGGTCGCCAGGCGGGCCGTCAGGGCGCGATCGTGGCTGACGAAGAGGAGGCTGCCGCGACGCTTCAAAAGAAAGGATTCGAGCCATTCGATAGCTTCGATTTCCAGGTGGTTGGTAGGCTCGTCGAGGAGGAGCAGCTCTGGCTCTGTTGCCAGTGAACGGGCCAATAAGGTGCGTCGCTTGAGTCCCACCGACAAAGCGCCGTAGTCAGCCTTGGGCGGCAATCCCATTTTCGACAACGCGATATCGATTATGGGAGGGCCGGTGGATGCTTCTCCAGCCATTGCGGCAACAACGTCGCGGATCGTTCCCCCCAGACCAGGTAGCACCTCCTGCCCCAACAGGGAAATCCGGGTGCCCGGCTGTCTGGCCACCGTGCCGCCGTCGGGAGGCAGATCGCCTGCGATGATTTTCAGCAGGGTCGACTTGCCTTCACCATTGCGGCCGACAACGCACAAGCGCTCACCGCTCTGGACATCAAGGTCGACTTTATCGAGAAGAACGTGATCACCAAATGCCAGCTCAACCTGCTGTAATCTGACTAATACCATTTATATAGCCTTTTCGTGTTTGAACGGCGGCTGTGACAACGCCGTGAAATCTGGCGAGCATAGTATCAGTGAGCGCCCATCGCTGCGAACTCCAACGAAGTTTTCGGCTATGATTGTCCTTCACCTGCAACATTCTGTAACGTGAAAAGTTGCAGGCGGCCATTGTTTTAAACAAATCGCGCATGTACAAAATCTGCCACCCGTGTGTCCTGCATCGAATACACACGGACCAGACAGGAGGGAACGCCCTATTGGCGCCCCCGGATATCAGGAAAGTATTATGAGTTATGCACTGAAGCTGAGCTTCTCACACAAAGTCGCACTGGCGATCCTGTTCATTCTTATTCTGTGGGTGGTCACCGGCCCTGCGCATACAGAAGATGTCACAGACCGACCATTGTCGCAGGAAGAACTCAGCCTGACGGTAGCTTATAAAGTCCTCAAACCTGAAACCAAAGAACGTTCAGTCAAAGTATCTGCGCATGTCGCGGCCAACCGAGCGGTGGATATCGTCGCCGAGGTCAGCGGAAGAGTAACCGGCTTGCCAGCAACAAAAGGCACACAGGTTAACGAAGGTCAGTTACTGCTTGAGATTGATCAGCGTAACTTGCCCGCCCGCCTGAAGCAGGCAGAAGCACAGCTCAAACGACGCAAACTCGAAACCCAGAGTACCCGCAACCTGTTTGACCGCGACCTGACCAATCAATCTGCTGTTGTGATCGCTGAATCTGAGCTGGCAGAAGCAGAAGCGGCACTGACCGACATCAAACTCGACCTTGAATCTACACGCGTAAAAGCGCCATTCGACGGTATTTATGATCAGCGCTACGTTGAAGAAGGCGAATACGTTTCTCCGGGTACCGCTCTCGTTCGTGTAATTGATAACCGCACCATGCTCATCAAAGGCGCCTTATCCGAGAAGTCTATCAATGACGTTAGTGTTGGTTCAGAGGCTTACGCTGAACTACCAAACGGTAAAAAAGTGAAAGGTACAATCCGATTTATTGCGGCGTCTGCTTCAGCGGACACCCGTACCTACGCCGTAGAGATGGAAGTCACAGGCGATCGCGAAGGTCTCTATGATGGTCAGACCGCGACATTGATGATTCCTCAGGGTGAGCAGGATGCCTACGAGATCTCACCTGCACTTCTGATTATTACCGAAGACGGTGGCCTGGGCGTTAAATTACTTGATACCGACAACCGTGTGGTCATTGTTAATGTCGACATCCTCGAAGCAGGTACAGACGGTATCTGGATCTATGGCCCCCAAGGCGACATCCGGTTAATTACTGTGGGTCAGGGCTTCGTAGACATAGGCCAGCAAGTCGATGCAAAAGAACAAGCATCTTCGCGCTCTGAAAAAGGGGACGACGAGCAAGAGGAAGGAGCGTCTCAGCAAAAGGCCGGTGAAGCATGAAGAGGTTAATCGAAGCCGCGATCAATCGGCACCGTACGGTGATTATGCTGTTTGTGCTGATGTTGATTACCGGCACAGCCACGCTGATTACCATCCCAAAAGAAAGCTCACCTGACGTTACCATCCCCAATGTTTACGTCTCGGTCATTCATAATGGTATTTCGCCGGAAGATGCCGACACCCTGCTCTACGAACCCCTCGAGACCCAACTGCAAGGGCTTGAAGGTCTAAAGGAAATGGTGTCGACCGCCAGCTTTGGGCATCTGTCTATTCAGCTGGAGTTTTACAGCAATGTTGATATCGATAATGCACTCGATGACGTCCGCAATAAGGTAAATGATGCCGTCGGCGAACTGCCCGCCGACAGTGAAGAGCCGATTGTTCGTGAAATTAACGTGGCTCTTTTCCCGGTGATGGTAGTAACCGTCGCGGGTGACGTTGATGAGCATGTTCTTTATCTGGCTGCCGACGAACTGAAAAAACGTATTGAATCATTACCGGGCGTTCTGGAAGTTGATATTAAAGGGAAACGCGAACAGGTCGCCGAACTGATTATCGATCCGGCAAAAATGGACAACTATGGTTTATCTCTTACCGAAGTCGGTAACCTGCTCCGCAATAACAGTCTGCTTGTCGCCACGGAAGATATTAATAATGAACAGGGACGTTTCAGTGTAAAAATTCCGGGGCGAATTAATGATATTGAGGGGCTTCTGAGACTTCCGGTTAAGTCGGTCGGCGATGAGGTCGTGCTGTTTCAGGACGTGGCCGTAGGTCGCCTCTCTTTTAAAGATCCTTCTACCGGGGCCCGCGTAAACGGTCACCAGGCTGTTACCCTGGAAATTAAAAAGCGTATTGGCGCCAACATCATTGAGACGCTCGATGAAGCCCGGGTGATCACGGATGCCGCCAAAGATATGCTACCCGAAGGGATAAAACTCGGCATCATTCAGGACGAGTCAAAGCAGATCCGGACGATGTTGAACGACCTGTTTAACAGTGTTCTGGTCGCTACACTTTTGGTATTTCTTCTGATACTTGGCAGTCTTGGCGTGCGTTCTTCAGTGCTTGTTGGCCTTGCTATTCCGGGCGCCTTCCTGATGGGGATTATGGCCATTAACGCGATGGGCGATACGCTCAATATGGTTGTTCTGTTCGCGCTGATTTTGTCTGTTGGTATGCTCGTCGACAGCGCTATCGTGGTTGTCGAATACGCTGACCGACGTCTCGCAGAAGGATTACAGCCACGTGATGCGTACAACGAAGGTGCGCGACGAATGGCATGGCCAATCATTGCCTCGACGGCAACGACACTCGCCGTATTCCTCCCCCTGCTTTTCTGGCCGGGCGTAATGGGCGGCTTTATGAAATACCTGCCTTTAACCCTGCTATTCACTTTGACCGGCTCACTGGTGATGGCGCTGATCGTTATTCCCGCCGTGGGCAAAGTACTCGGGCGCGCCGGACACCACGACCAGGAAGCACTGGATGTGATTGTCGCGGCTGAAAACGGCGACTTCGATAAAATGAGTGGGTTTTCCTCACGCTATGTAAAAGTACTCCGCAAAGCACTGGAGAACCCGGGCAAGACATGCCTGATTGTACTGGCGTTCGTTTTTTCTTCCTTTGGTGTCTACGGCGTTGGCGGTCACGGCACAGAGTTCTTCCCTGAGGTGGACGTTGATGTCGCGATGGTGGATGTCCGTGCCCGCGGGAATCTGTCGTTCGCTGAACGTGAAGCCTTAGTCAGAGAAGTCGAATATGAAATTTTCGACATGAAAGAAATTGATGCAATCTATACCTCCGTCTTTGTGACCGCACCACGCGGTGGAATGGAATCCTCACCACCCGACCTGGTCGGCCGTATTCAACTGGAGTTAGTCGACTGGCAATCACGCAGAACCGCTGACGATATTCTTGCAGAAATTGAAGAGCGCACAGCGCACTTACCCGGCATTATTATCGAAACCCGCAAAAAAGAAGGCGGCCCCGCAGGCGGCCCTCCTATTCAGTTACAGCTGAGCAGTCGTAGCGAGAGCAATATTATCCCTATGATGGAGAAAGTATTGCCCATGCTCAAAAACGACCCTGAGTTAAAAGATGTCCGCGACGACCGCCCTCTCGATGGTGTCGAGTGGCGTCTGGACATTGATCGTGAAGAAGCCGTGCGTTTCGGTGCCAGTGTCGCTGAAATTGGCTCCCTCATCAGGATGATTACCGGCGGACAGGTTATTACTCAGTTCCAGCCTGACTACGCTGATGAGGAACTCGATATTCTTCTCAGGTATCCAGAACAGAAGCGGACGATTGACCTGTTCACAGACATCAACATTAAAACGGCAAAAGGTCTGGTGCCTCTGAGCCAGTTTGTAACCCGCGTGCCCATTAATAAAACCGGCGATATTGTCCGTGTCGATGGTAAGCGTCGCTACCTGATCACGGCCAATGTCGCGGAGGGCGTTAACTCCAACGAGAAAATCGCCGAACTGGGTGAAAAGCTGAAAGAGTTTGACTGGCTGGAAGCAGAAGTTGAACCGAAATTCCGCGGTGACTTTGAGCAGCAGATGGAGACCGGGATCTTCTTGATGAGCGCCTTCTCCATTGCGATCTTCCTGATGGTGACCTTACTGGTAACTCAGTTTAATAGCTTCTATCAGGCAGGCCTGATCATGAGCGCAATTATTCTATCCGTCGCAGGTGTACTCATGGGACTACTCATTCGTGGCGAACCATTCGGAATTGTTATGAGCGGTGTCGGTGTCATTTCGCTGGCCGGTATTGTGGTGAATAACAACATCGTATTGATCGATACTTATAACCAGATCCGTATGACCGGTGTGAGCGCGTTTGATGCGGCAATGCGGACGGGCGCCATACGTCTGCGTCCGGTGCTTCTGACGGCCGTTACCACGGTTGTTGGCCTTATCCCTATGGTGATGCAGTGGAATATCGACCTGATCCACCGTGAGGTCAGTATGGGGGCGCCATCATCTCAGTGGTGGACCCAATTATCGACCGCAATCGCTGGCGGACTGACCTTTGCCACCGTGCTGACACTGATCTTTACCCCGGCATTACTGGTGTGGCGCGACCGCAATAAAGACCGCGACCACGAACACAATGCAAGTCACTGAAAAAAGTAGAAAAAATTGCATATAGCGTTTGACATCCACCCTGACGCGAGTAGAATGCGACCTCGCTTCAGGGCATGGGTGATTAGCTCAGCTGGGAGAGCATCTGCCTTACAAGCAGAGGGTCGGCGGTTCGATCCCGTCATCACCCACCAAATCCTGATGCAAGAGTCTGAAAAGACTCAGTTTTTGAAAGTGGACTGGTAGTTCAGTTGGTTA
>NZ_DFQB01000021.1:6732-7034 GCF_002377545.1 Thalassolituus sp. UBA3500
GTCGCGGGTTCGAGTCCCGTCCAGTCCGCCAACTTTCAAATCGTTGAGTACTTAACCTCAACAACGCTTTTGATGTGTGAAAGATTTTTTCGTAGAGCAAGGCGTACCGCAGTGAGCACCCTGAGACATACCACCTGGTAGGCGAAGGGGCGAACGAGGAACAACGCAGCTATACGGAAAAAGATAAGCACTCTGTAGTGGGTGATTAGCTCAGCTGGGAGAGCATCTGCCTTACAAGCAGAGGGTCGGCGGTTCGATCCCGTCATCACCCACCAAATGTGGACTGGTAGTTCAGTTGGTTA
>NZ_DFQB01000021.1:7307-7703 GCF_002377545.1 Thalassolituus sp. UBA3500
TACCGGCCTGTCACGCCGGGGGTCGCGGGTTCGAGTCCCGTCCAGTCCGCCATCTTCTTTCAAGAAGTAAAATTGAAACGTTTCACCGCTCTCTATGCGGTTTGATGATTGAGAATGGTACAAGGCGTACCGCAGCGAGTACCCTGAGACATACCTACTGGTAGGCGAAGGGACGAGCGAGGAACAACGCAGTAACAACTCAATCAGCGAAGCGACAAACCTATTTGGGTGATTAGCTCAGCTGGGAGAGCATCTGCCTTACAAGCAGAGGGTCGGCGGTTCGATCCCGTCATCACCCACCATCACTTTGCAATAAAGTGAACACAATGCGGACTGGTAGTTCAGTTGGTTAGAATACCGGCCTGTCACGCCGGGGGTCGCGGGTTCGAGTCCCGT
>NZ_DFQB01000021.1:7974-29239 GCF_002377545.1 Thalassolituus sp. UBA3500
TACCGGCCTGTCACGCCGGGGGTCGCGGGTTCGAGTCCCGTCCAGTCCGCCATCTTTTTTAAGATCCCCTTTTTAAATGCACGCCGAGTTCGAGTCCCGCTTGAGCGGAAGCCCGGCCGTCCGCCATCTTCTTTTAAGATCCCCTTTTTTACACGCGCTATTTCAACCGGAACCTCTGTGTTTCCAGTTCTGATTTACCTCCAACAGATCTTTACGCTTTGGCATCAGGGATTCTGAGTCGTTGTCATACCCACGTCATATTGGCTGACTATCTTTTACACATAGTCGCAGGGAAGTCTGGGAACTCGGGTAAGGATGCCCGGTCTTTTCTCCAGCAGCGACTATATTTACTTTAAGTGGCACGCTATATGCTAAATCCGTTTGAGTACTTCTTCACGATCAGCTGTGTACTTAGAGTCGTCGCTCAGGAAGCGTTCCTGTAGTGGCAAACCAACAGGATTGGATCAACAACAAAAAGGAGATCAAAAATGTCTGATTACATTGAAGATCTGTTAGATGTCGGCTTTGACGATTACGAAGACGACTGCGATGACGCCGTAGAGATGTAACTGCGGCTCTGCCCTAGCGGCAGTTTTCCCTATAGCGGCCCGGCGCCTCGCCGGTCCAGCGCCTGAATGCGCGCTGGAATGCCGCAGCAGAACCAAACCCCAGCAAATACGCTATTTCCCCCAACGTCAGTGACGTATCCCTGATATAACTCACAGCCAGATCTCTGCGCGTTGCGTTGAGTACATCCTGATAGGTCTTTCCTTCGGCCTGAAGGCGTCTGCGCAGCGTCCAGGGCGCCATATTGAGGCGACTGGCCACCTTTCTCAACTCTGGAGTTTCACCGTCCAACAGGGGCGCCAGAGTACGAGCAACCTGCTCTGTCACACTAAGGCCCAGTCTCACCCTGTCTAACTCACGTTCCGCCTGACGCTTCAAACCTTCGTGGACAGAGTGGCAACTTTGGATCACGGGTAGCTTCAGTGCCTCATTTTGAAGCACTAACCGATTCGAGCCCGCGCCAAAATTCACCGGGCACTTGAAGTAACGACGGTACATATCGGCGTAACCGGGGTCCGAGAACTCGATATCCACCGCTTCGAGTATTCCCTCTTTCTGGCCACTGATCGAGCTCAGGATATGCGCCCAACTAGATAGTACAGAGTCAACCACAAACAGGTTGTAAGCGTTGTAGGGGCTCACAGAGTAGAACTTAAGTGCAGGCTTCCCCTCTTCCAACGAGAACGAACTCGCACCACGCGCGTTGAAGCTCGACAGCAATTCAAAGCCAGCGATTGCCTGACAGGCACGACGCAGATCTGGCGCCGTCATGGCAACCAGCCCCGCTAGCCCTAACTGAGCTGGCCAGGTATTACGACCCATTTCTAAACCAAACCAGGGGGCGCGGGTCTGCTGGATCGCATCGTGTCCGATACGCATAAAGCGTGGAATACTGATTCGGGTATCAGGCGATGCAAGGGTTTCAGGAAGAATGTTGTACTGACCCAGAAGCGCATCCGGGTCAGCACCGAGGGTACGCATGGTGCATGCGATCACCTCGACGTAGGTAATGCTCAGATCACCCAGCTTCATATTTGATCAGGCATCCATGCCGTCGTTGTCATCCGTCTCAGGAGTGACCTCTTCGCCATCACCCGGCTCGTAAAACTCAAGCAGGAACTGGTAACTCAGAGAGAGTACCGTGATTGATATCAGTGTCATGCTGTAGATGCCAAACGCAGCGATGAGATTTGTAGCAACATTATCCAGTGATACCAGTAGGAAAAATGGCAGATTGACCACCAAAGGCAAAACCAGGGCTACGATAACGAGACGCGTGCCATTACCTTTGCTCATTCTCCAGGCGCGCCCAAGATCAGAGCCTTCTGTACCGATGGCGATCTCTGGCAATGTAATCGACAGCCGCGCGAGAATATAAAGCATCAGCATAAATGCCGGAATAAACGCCAGCCCAACCACTTTTTGCATAGCAGCGGGATCACCGGCACCGGTCACAATACCCAGAATAACCATAGCCACAATAGTCACGCCCAACCCTGCTCCAGCAGAGACAAAAATAAGCTGCAGCGAGCGTAACAAATAACGCCAGTCGGAACGGTTTGGTATACGTAAAGCATTACTTGGCCAGTGAGATGCATCCTGAAGCGTAAAGCGATGAACGGTCGTCGCCAACAGGATGCTCAAAAGCATGGAGATACCCGTGACAATCCAGAACTCGATGGGGAAACCCATCTGCATCTCTGCTCCCTCTTGTCCCATCGCGGCAATGATAGGTTCAGTAATCGCAGCGCTGTAGCGATCTAATACGACGAGAACGACAATAATTGGAAGAAACATACTGAAAAGACGCGCGCGCTTAGCCCACAGTAAAAACAGCGCATCTTTGAACAATTCGAATACCGGGATTCTGGCTTCCAGGCCAAGCGGACTTTTCATTTTCACTCCAATGACAAATTAACGCTAAAAAAATGCCCCTGAACAGAGACTCTGTCAGGGGCATTAGTTTACCTGCTTTCAGCGATATTATCCCGCTGGCGGGACATCACCGTGCTTTTCCTTGTGGCGCGCCAACATGCTCTCTGGTTTAAGCAGGAAGCTGGCCAACGCAGGTAACAGAATCAGTGCGCCTAACATATTCCAGAGGAACATAAAGGTCAGCAGGATACCCATGTCGGCCTGGAACTTAATCGGCGACAGCATCCATGTAGCGACACCAATGGCCAGAGTGACACCAGTAAAGCTTACTGCCTTACCCGTCGAGCGAAGGGTTTCGAAAAAGGCCTCCTGCATCGACTTACCTGCGAGGATCATAACTTCAAGGCGGTTGTAGATATAAATGCCGTAATCGACACCGATACCGACACCCAGCGCAATCACTGGCAGCGTTGCCACCTTCACACCGATATCCAGGTACGTCATCAGCGCCTGACTCAGAATGGAGGTTAACGCCAACGGAATGAGAATACAGGCAACCGCCCGTAAGCTACGGAAGGTTATAAAGCAGAGAACAAAGACCACCACGTAAACGAAGATCAGCATGGTGCCCTGCGCATCTGCGATGACCTGATTCGTCGCAGCTTCAATACCCGCGTTACCCGAAGCTAACTGGAAGCGAACTGGCACTGAATCGATTTCACCGTCTTCGATGGCCTGTTCAAGTTCGTTGTAGCGATAGCCATAAAATTTCATATCGACGTCATCGTCGTAGCTGTCTTTGAAGTTTTCGACAGCGGCAACAACCGTTTCGAGCGTCTCGGCTTTGTGATCATTCAGATAGATAATGACTGGTGCCATTGAGCAATCGGAATTCAGCAGTGCGCCCGGTGCACGTTGAATTGAGGTGTTCAGAACCGTCTGGTTTCGTGACAGCGCTGACCAGTTCAGGTTGCCTTCGTTCATCGATTTGGTGACCAGTTTAGAGACTGTCACCAGTGAGGTCGCCGACTGCACTCCCGGTACGTTCTCCATGTACCACATGAAACGATCCATAGCGTCCATAACTTTGTAGGCGTTACAACGCTCAGGCGCCGTTTCGACCATCACCACGAATACGTCAGAACTGGTGGAGTAATTCCCAACCATGAAGGCGTTGTCTTTGTTGTAACGACTGTCGGCACGAAGTTCTGGTGCACCTTTATCAAGGTCCCCAATTTTCAGGTCCTGGCTGTAATAGTAACCGCCAATCCCCATTGCGATAGCAATCGCGATTGGGAACGGTGCAACCTTGCGGCTGGCAAATGCAGAAAGACCACGCCATACCGGCGCTTTGCTCTGAGATGCTTTGTAAGCATGATCGATACCCGGCTGACTGATACCTATATAAGACATAATCACAGGCAACAGGACCAGGTTGGTCACAATGATCATGGCAACCCCCACACTCGCAGCGATCGCCAGTTCCTGAATAACGCCAACATCGATAAAGAGCAGCGTCAAGAAGCCAATCGCGTCACTCAGGAGAGCCAACATGCCCGGCACGTACAGACCACGGAATGCATGGCGGGCCGCCTGCACCGGCGAAGCACCTTTGCCAGATTCAATCGCAATGCCGTTAATGATCTGAACACCGTGGCTGATACCAATCGCAAACACCAGGAAAGGTACCAGAACAGAATAGAGATCAATGGTAAAACCCAGCAGAGCCAGTGACCCTAACTGCCAGACAACCGCGATAAGAGACGCCACAATAGGAACAATGGTACCGCGAATACAACGGGAGTAGAGATACAGCAGAATGGCGGTCATCACCATGGCAGCGAGGAAGAAGAGCGCAATGGATTGCGCACCTTCTAACAGATCACCCAGTTTTTTCGGTGTACCCGTGATGTATATGCGGTACTGATCACTGCCGTATTTACTACGGATTTTCTCTTCAAGATCAGCACTGAAGGTTGCGTAGCTCAGCTTTTCACCTGTGTCCGGGTTGTACTCAACCAGCGGTACATTGATGATCGAAGACTCAAAGTTGTTCGCTACCAGACGACCAACCTGACCCGACTTCAAGACATTCTGACGAACCTGTTCGAGGCTGTCAGGAGAACCATCATAGGTGCTCGGAATAACCGGGCCGCCCTGAAAACCTTCCTCGGTCACTTCCATCCAACGGACGTTCGGTGTCCAGAGAGACTCCATTCCGGAGCGGTCGACACCCTTAACGAAAAAGATTTCGTCACTGATTTTACTCAGAGTATCCATGTAGTCCTGGGTAAAAATGTCACCGTCAGTTGTTTCGACAGCAATTTTTACGTTGGCTACACCACTTTTCATCTCATCTTTATGAACAAGGTAGTTCTGGATGTACTCGTGGTTCAGAGGGATATACTTTTCGATACTGGCATCCAGCGTAACCTTACTCAGGCCATAGCCAAATAACGCAGTCAGGGCCATCAGTACGACGATGACCAGCGAGCGATTGTTAAAGATCAGGCGTTCAAGAAACGGCTCCGATTCTGAAGACAGAATGTAGTGCTCTGGCTCAGAGGAGTAATGGTGCTTCTGTTCACTCATTGCCTTTCTCCCCGCTCATTTCTGCCTGACGTTGCAACAATTTGCCCTCTCTGCTTACCAATTGAATGCCAGCGTCGCCGGCAATAACGAAATGCCCGGCTTCACTGCGAATAACTGATGCTGCGCCTTTGCGGCCAGCGATGATTGTCGATTCTGCTCCTGATAGCTGAGCGTTCAGCGTCACCACGCTACCGCCGTTTCCGACTAGCATCGCACCTCGATCTGAACTGAAACCTCCCAGCAGAGTTTGCTCAGAACCGGTATCGAGCACTTGCCAGGTAATGCCGTCATCATCGGAGCGGTAGGTGTGTCCGCGCAGAGCGAAAAGAATCTGGGTATCCCCTTCATCGAGCAATCCAAAAAGAGAGCCGTCGTAAGGTGCTGACTGACCAACCCAGGTTTCACCCATGTCGTCTGATCGAAGCATAAGCCCCATTTCACCGACAATTGTCAGTGAGCGTTCGCCGACGCGGGTAATTGCGTTGAGGTGCAAGCGATTCGGGTTTGGCAGTCTTGAACTGATTTCAAACCACTCATTGCCACCGTCCATCGTCTGGAAGGCCATCCCGTACGCACCGACTGCAATACCTTCTCTCGCTGACCAGAAATACACATCAAGGAAGGGTTTGGTCGAGCCAGTTTCGAGATCGTACTCAGCATCCTGAAATGCAAATTCTGCATTCTCCAGAGCAGTCATGGCCTGCTCTACATCCATATCGGAGCCCGTTTCCTGAATTGCTTCTAAGCGCTCTTCCGCATTTGTCAGGTTATTCCGTGCCGACCTCAGCATCGCTTCATTGGCTTTGAAGCCGTCAAACTGTTTCGTCCAGTTTGATCCACCGTCCATCGTGTTGAGAATCACGCCGTCATGGCCGACAGCCCAGCCATTCTGTTCATCAGCAAAATCAACGGAAGTTAAGGTTGTGGTTACAGGAACGCTACCCTGACTCCAGGTGAAGCCGTTGTCTGTTGAAACGATAGCGTGGCCGTAGGCACCAACACTGACAAGCGCTTGACCACGATCTGTAACATCAAGTAACAATGATTCATGCGCCTTGTCGGACGACATTGCAGGTGTCTGGAGAGGATCCTGCCACTCTGCGAATGCTCCGGTTGATGTAGCCAGAGCCCCGCTAATGAACAGACCCGAGAGGAGGCTTAGCCCGCTCTTTTGGTTGCCTGCCCATGGCCTGACCAAATCAGAAAACATATAAAACCCCGTATTATTAGCATTATTAAAGCGGCGCTAGTCTAGCGGACAGCCCTACCACTGACTAACACGCTCTTGTTACGTTATGTAACCAAACTGGCGCTTCCCGCACCTTACTGCTACGCCCCCTTGACAGTGAAAATTACCGGGGAGGTGTTATCGGCGTCCGCGTCGACGCAATTCAGCCGGTGTGAAGTAACGGTCACCCGGAGGTGGGTTACTGTAGTCAATTTCTTCGGGCTCTTCGTTCATCAAGCCCTGTACATGGTAGCGGCGGTCGAGAAGATCATGGAACACATCCATGCCAGTCCAGGTCACCGGTAGCTCATAATACGTCTTAATATAGGCCATGCTCACACGCCACAACTGGCCATTCATATCGTACTGATCTGCTACCGCAATGCTCCAGGTATCTTCATCAATATAGAACACTCTTTTGCTGTAAACATGCCTCATACCATCTTTAAGCGTACCTTCAACGACCCAGACACGATGTTTTTCATAGCGGGTGTATTCTGGGTTGAGATGCCCTGGGCGCAGAATATCGTTGTAACTTGCCTCATTCGAGGTGAGACGATAGTTATTGTATGGAATGTAAATTTCGCGTTTATCGATAAGTTTCCAGTTATAGCGGTCCGGCGAACCGTTATAAATGTCCGTGTCGTCGGCATAGCGTAAGCCATCGGCAGCGGCAATAGGCGTGTCGTACGCAAGGTTAGGGGCACGACGTACACGACGCTGACCAGCGTTGTAACCCCAAGCCTGCCGGGCATCGTTTGCCTGGTTAAGAGGTTCATGGACCAGTACCGCACCACCAGCGAGACGCGCTGGTGCTTTGGTCACAGACAGATAATAGAAAAGTAAGTTATCCAGCTCTTCAATCGTTTTATCCTGACGGTAGTAGTTGAATTCAACCTGTTGCTCTACCGTAGTCGGTGTGAATTTGCCGTCCTGATGAACTGCAACCTCTGAAGCCTGCAGCTGCAGGTAGGTGCCACGCCAGCGAGTAATGTGATTCCAGACCGCCTGAACACCCGCCTGATTTTTATTATCACTCAGGATGGGGAACGGAATACCCGCGTACGAATAAAGAAGCGAGTTACCACCGTCGGCCAATTCGGCGCGTAACGCATTCTTATAGGTGTTTTCATACACCCACTCAGGTGCCGCTGCGGTACGACGAGTCTGGTATACGGGCATTTTGAAGGTGTCAGGGTATGTCCTGAACATCTCTTTCTGCCCTTCTGTCAGATTATTGCTGTACTGATTCATGTTCTGAGCAGTCACAGTAAACAGAGGCTGGTCGTCCGGAAATGGATCAGGGTGATGTTGCCCTGGCTCTTTGTATTCAACCGGCGGCAGAGTCAGTCCACCCCGCCATGGGGGAATATCACGACCGTTGCCCTCGCGCTGCCCACCCATGGGAGTGAGGACAGACTTAAGCCGTTCGGCTTCAGAAACTGAGACAGAGGCATAGGCCTGAGACACAAACATACCACCCGCCACGCATAGCGTGGCAAGCAATGAGGAACCGCGTTTTACACGGATGACACCTGAAAGATCCATCAGATCAGTTTTCCTTAAACCAAACTCTTGCTAACAACTTCGTACACGTCTTTCGAAAGACTGCCGCTATCCATGATCCGTTGCAACTCAGCTTTCATCAATTGTGACTGACTTGGCACTAAACGCTTCCACCGGGTCAGTGGCGTCAGTAATCGTGAAGCAATCTGAGGGTTGCTGGCGTTCAGGCGGATAACAGCGTCTGAAAGAAGACGATAACCACGTCCATTCTCACTGTGGAAGTGACACAGGGCCTGGTTGGCGAACGCGCCAATCACTGAACGTACTTTATTCGGGTTGCGCCAATCAAATGCTTCGTGCTCCAGCATTGTCTCAATGTGATCCGGTGAACCCAGACGTGATGATCCACACTGTACAGTCAGCCACTGATTAACCACCAATGAATCGTGTTTCCACTGTTCATAGAAGGTATTCAGTGCTTCCAGCGCTTCGGGTTCATCGCCACAGGTAACAAGTACGCGTAACGCCGCCATCTGATCGGTCATATTATCGGCGCTGGTAAACTGCGCCTTAGCCGCTGCGACGCCATCCGCAGATGCCCGCGCCCAGAACGACAGCGCGAGGTTTTTAAGTGAACGGCGCGCCATGTCTGCGGGTGCTGGCTGATATTCTGCCACAATGTTCAGACGCTCGTAGCACGCCTGAAAGTCTTCTTTCAATGCCTCAGCCACAGCAGACAACACCTGCTCGCGGCCGTTATGAATGGCAACAGGATCATAGGATTTACGCGTTTCTGCGATATACGCCTCTGACGGAAGAGCCAACAGGTAAGCGACCATCGCAGGATCAAGACTCTCATCACTGATCACACTCCGAAGTGCTTCCACATCCTCTTTTACCAGCTTAAAGCGACCCTTTTCGGCCAGCTCGATCCAGTGTAGCATCAGCTGCTGACCAGCATCCCAGCGGTTAAAGCCATCGCTGTCGTGTTGCAACATAAAACGCAACGCTGACTGACTGTGCTGATAATTGATGCGTACCGGCGCAGAAAAATCCCGGAACAGTGACACAACCGGTTCTTCAATCACGCCACCAAAACTAAAGGTCTGCTCGGCTTCGCGAAAGTGCAGTACCTGACTCTCTTCGGTCCAGAAGTCCGGCTGATCCGGGCGAATCTCGATATCTTCGCCACTGTGTGCGATGAACCCCAACTGAACAGGAATCCACAGCGGTTTTTTATTCGTTTGCCCCGGAGTATCCGGAGTACTTTGACGCAGGTTAATGGTCAAACGCTCTGCGGCATGATCGTACTGCGTAAGGACTTCGACCACCGGCGTACCTGATTGTTTATACCACAAGCGGAACTGACTCAGGTCGACGCTATTGGCGTCTTCCATCGCCTGTACAAAATCGTTGATGGTGACAGCCTGACCATCGTGACGCTCAAAGTAGAGGTCAGAGCCTTTGCAGAAACCGTCGGCACCCAGAATTTTATGCAGCATGCGAACAATTTCAGCGCCTTTTTCATAAATGGTCACTGTGTAAAAGTTCGAAATTTCGATGTACGAATCTGGCTGCACCGGGTGTGCCATCGGCCCACTATCTTCAGCGAACTGAACCGTACGCAGCATGCTGGCGTCTTCAATTCGTTTAACGGTCGGTGAATTCATATCCGCGGAGAAACAGGCATCCCGAAAAACTGTAAAGCCTTCTTTGAGACTCAACTGAAACCAGTCACGACAGGTGACACGGTTGCCCGACCAGTTGTGGAAATACTCATGTGCAACGATGGCTTCAATACGCTGATACGCCGCATCCGTAGCGGTTGCTGGATTAGCGAGAACACAGGAGGAGTTAAAGATATTAAGACCTTTGTTTTCCATCGCCCCCATGTTGAAGTCATCAACAGCAACAATCATGAAAATATCCAGATCGTATTCGCGGCCGTAAACCTCTTCATCCCAACGCATGGATCGCTTAAGGGCATCCAGCGCGTATTCTGTTTTATCAACGTTTTGCGGCTCGACGAAAATGCGCAACAGCACTTCGCGCCCCGAACAGGTCGTGAAGTGATCATCGCGAACCTGCAGGTCACCCGCGACTAACGCAAACAGGTAAGCTGGCTTTTTGTGTGGGTCATGCCAGACAACGTGCTTCTTACCCTCTTCGGTTTTTTCGCTTACCGGATTACCGTTCGACAGTAACACTGGAAACTGCTCAGCATCAGCGATAATTTCAGTCGTAAAGACCGACATCACGTCCGGGCGATCCGGGTAGTAAGTAATACGACGGAATCCTTCAGCCTCACACTGCGTGCAGTACATGCCGCCGGAGCGATACAAACCTTCCAGTGCCGTATTTTTCTCGGGGTAAATCTGCGTAGAGATTGCCAACTCATGCGAAGAGCCCAATCCACTGAGCGTCAGAGTTTCATCACCCAGTACATAATCATCGGTTGTCAGGTCGTTGCCATCGAGACGGATGCTCAGTAGCTCAAGGTCCTGGCCGTTGAGCACGAGCTCGTTTCCTTCACCGACCTGTTTCAGGGTCAGAACAGAATGCACCTGGGTATAGCCATCGTTTAATTCAAATTTAAGATGGGTATCAGTTACTTCATAAGCAGGCGCGCGGTAATCCGCTAACTGAATCGCCTTCGGTTGAGCGTCACGCATGTTAAGACTCCCTGTTCACAGTCACTCTGACATTGTATGAGGTAAATTTTCGCAGGTTGATGACACCAGTATCGAGTATAAGGTACTGCCCCTTCATGCCCATCAGGCGACCCGACACTTCTGCGGTTTTATCGAAATTATGGCTGGTTACTTTGGTCGGGTACTCAATCACTGGGTAATTAAAGTGCCGGACGCTCTCGTTCGTCAACCATGTTATCGAGCCAGGACCTTGCTCCAGCTCAAGCTGATTAAGTTCTTCTGCGAAATGTTCTCTGAGTCGCTCTCTCTCTGAGAGCAGATCCAGCTCTGGTGAATCGCCTTTGAGCATCGCCCGCCAGTTCGTTTTATCGGCGATATCTCGTCGGATAATATCTTCGACCAGCCCAGCCAGGCGTCGTGTCGCTACTCTCGCAATCGGTAAAGCTTGTGCTGCGCCCTGATCCAGCCAGCGCGACGGCATGTTCTTCATTCGAGTGATTCCCACTTTCACACCCGACGAGTTGGCAAGATATACGATATGGTCGTTAAAACAGACCCGTTCTCCCCAGGCTGCATCACGACAGGTCCCCTGATGGAAATGACACTTTTCAGGGCTCATGATGCAGGAATCGCACTCAGGCAACTTGGTGAAGCAGGGGTAACAGTAACCTTGACTGAAACTTTTATTGGTTGGTCGGTTACAGGCACGACAATGGATGTCACCTTCCCACGTAAGGGACAGGCTTTTTCCGAGAAAGTCGTTGATTGGGAACTCTTCATTGTTGAGCACAAGCGAGTATGCCACCGTTGCCGCCGGACGAATGCGCATCTTATCCAAATGGCCGGAAAATTCTGACTTGCTCATTGGATATTCAGCGGCTGGGTGTCGTCGTCTTTGCCCGATTTACAGCCCTGATCGAGGTAACCTACTCGCTGATCGGCAGGCACATCGTGGGTGTTTTCGTAATAGATGATGGCTTCCATGCACAATTCACGCTGCCCGTCTTCAAGCTTTCGACCGTTCGGCCAGCGACCTGTTGCAACCGCGTTTTTCAGGTTTTCGTACACTTCTGGTGTGAGTGAACGGATCAGATCATCAAGATTCATTATTTCTCCGATTAGGATTTGGCCAGATCACGGCCAGCAGGAAACCACACAGTAAACCGCCCAGGTGCCCACCATGAGCCGACCCCGACAGGCCCGGCACCACGGTGTCTCCAAACAGCATAATCACCATAAAGAAAATCATTACCCCCAACAAGGCCGGAGGAATGCCGTATTGTATTTTGTAGCGGTATTGACGCAGCCCGGTCCAGGCCGCCAGGCCATAGACGACACCCGATATGCCGCCAAATGCCGGGCCAGCCAACCACCACTGCAACAGGTTCCCGCTTACGCCGCACAGTATGAGCAATGCCAAAATTCCGAAACGCTCTCCCTGACGCTCCATGGCTCCGGCCAGCACCCAGACCCATAAACTGTTGAACAACAGGTGCATCACGCTGAAATGCAGCAGTGTCGGCCGCCAGATTTCCCAGAACGACATGTTCAGATAGGTAGAAAGTTGATTGCGGGCATCCGGCCAGAGTGCCTGGCTATTTTCCAACCACCCGTGCCAATCATTTGATAAGTGCTGCCAGCCAAAGACGCCAACCACCAGCAACATAAGGCCGACAGTCAGTGGTACCGCAGCCAGACGCTGTACTATTGACGTGCCCGAGGTTGTAACCGGTTCAGGCTCTGGCAACGAACCCTCTCGCCAGTCGTCCAGCAGTTCTTTAATTCGGTCAATATCATCGGGGTCGGCTATCAGCAAAACCTGCTGATTACCCTCCTCAACAACGCGATGTACGATTTTCTCTGACCAAAGATGGCGGGTCAGAGGCGACAGATCAGTCTCCAGTGGAGCACTCAGTACGGCCAGCGGTTGCATCAGCGCTCTTTCTTTTCAACACGAACCCAAGCGAATTTACCCTTCTGCAGATGACGCTCGGTATCCATTCGGTACGCTACGAGACGGCCATACTTTACCGCACTGTAATCGAGGCAGGCGATATTTGGCACGATGGGCTCAGGCAAACCGGACATCCAGTAGTGGCCAATAAACAGCGGTTTTTCGTCGGGTCCGTAGAACAACAACTGCTCTTTCTCGTCTTCGCTCAACAGCGCGTGCTGCAGATCTTCTGGCAGAGGATCTGGCTGAAAGATCACATCATTGTACCGTTGCGGGTCTCCGGCCCAGAATTTAGTGCGGAAGAACTGACGGACCATGCCGTCTTTCGCCGTCATTGAACGTCCATCAGGCAATTTCAGTGATGTTCCGCGAAGCATCCGATCCAGAAACTGATAGAGAAATGAGTCCGTCTGCACAGACTCAGGCAGCATGTCTTTGGTGATGTGGTTGGTTCCGTACCGTCGCAGGTATTCGTCAATCATCTGGTGATCCCAACAGGCATGCACCACTCGGAAGTGCTCGTACTCGCGGAACAGCGGAATGGTCAGGAACCAGTCGAGCATTTCGTTAAATTCCTGCGGATAATTCGCGAATTGCTCTAATGTCTGCTCGACGATGAAGTTATTACGCGGCGTATGAGGACGCAGAAATGGCTGACGCATACCCGCCGGTGCTTCGCTCAGATAAGTCACAACGTTGTATTCGTGGTTACCCATAACGATATCGGCGTGGCCAGCTTCTACCATGTCGCGCACGATGTGACACGCAAGACGGATATTAGGCCCACGGTCAACGATGTCACCCAGAAAAACAACTTTCCGCTTCGGATGCTGATACACCCCGTTGCGCTTGCTGTAACCCATCTGTTCAAGCAGATCAATCAGCGTCAGGCCGCAGCCATGAATGTCGCCTATCAGGTCATATCCCTGATGCATATTCATTCTCCGAGGTTACTGCTCCAGCCCAACTTAGTACGACAGATCTCGTAAAAGTTGTGACCTTTCGGATGGATCAGTTTCAGCTTGTGCGCTTTTTTACGGATAGTGATGCTATCACCCGGTGCACAAGGAATGTGTGTCTGGCCATCACAACTGATCGTCGGATACAGCCCCTGGCTGGCATCCACAACAATTTTCACTTCGGCCTTGCCGTCAACCACGATAGGCCGGCTCGACAGGGTATGCGGGAACATTGGTACCAACACCAAAGCATCCAGTCGCGGGTGCATGATTGGACCGCCCCCAGACAAAGCATAGGCGGTAGATCCGGTGGGTGTTGAAACAATCAGACCATCAGAACGCAGGTGATAAACAAACTGCCCTTCGATGTAGAGATCAAAGGCGATCATCCGGGCGGACTTACCCGGGTGCAGAACCACGTCGTTCAGGCCTGTTGCAGAACCTATCGGGTTGCCATCACGTTTGATTTCCGCATCGAGAAGGAAACGTCTTTCTTCTATATATTCACCGTCGAGAACGGCCTGAACCGCCTCGCACATTTCATCATCCGGGCTGATATCGGTCAGGAAGCCCAGGCGACCACGGTTGATCCCCAACACCGGCGTGTTGAATTTGGCGAGCGCCCGAGCGGCACCGAGAAGGCTGCCGTCACCACCGACAACAATCACCAGGTCACATATTTCACCCAGCATATTCACATTGCTGACCTGCATGCCGTGCCCCGGCATTACCTCCGCGATACGGTCGTCCAGAATGGTGTGATACCCCTCGTCAATCAGATAGCGCGCCAAACGACGGATAGTATCAATCACTTTATTACTGTTCAGTCGGCCAATCAGACCGATATTGCGGAACTCTTCCATCAGAAAACTGGTAACCTCAACAAATCACGGGCTGCAGTCATCATCCTGCTGCAGCGTCTTTTTATATACTATACCGCAGAACACCAGGCTTGACCCCATGGCGACCACCCCGGAAGCATTCTTCGATATTCAGGATAAGAACAAACGCGATCTGCTCTGGAGCATATTCGGCCCGTCTCTCCTGGACAGCAGCGTAACACCGGCACTGAAAGAAATATTGCCCGAGTTGCGCGAAAGCCACCTGAAAGGGACCACTCTGTCACCCGACTTTCAGAGCCCGCGCCTGGGCTTTCGTTTCGAACAACTCTGGCAATCTGCTCTGAGCAGTAGTCAGGTTCCTTTTATCGCCAATCAGCAGATAACTGAACAGAACAGAACTTTAGGTGAACTCGATCTGTTAATTCCGAGGGAAAACAGCACCCTGCACATTGAGCTCGCACTGAAGTTTTATCTCGGTGTGGAAGACGACTGGATTGGCCCTAATCGTCGCGATCTTCTCAGCCGCAAAATACAGCACACTTTCGAGCACCAGTTACCTCTGGCTCAGCATGATGTTGCACTGGATGCAATTAGAGAATTTACCCCGACGCCGGTGAGGTCATTCGCCATTATGCGCGGTTGCCTGTTCTCGCCCGTGCATGATGTATCGGCCGCCCCTCTTCCCGCCGAGATCAGTCCAGACCACTGGTCCGGCTATTGGTGCCCGGTTGATCAGGCTCACTACTTACCGGAAGGGCACTGGTATGTTTTATCAAAACAAGACTGGCTTAGCCCCGTATACTCGTCGTTTGCTGTATCTCGCGAAGAATTGCTGAAGTATCTTAAATGCACGTATAAACATCTGAGCATTCCGCTGGCGATCGCCCGGATGGGAAAGCTAGAAAACGGCTGGGGTGAAGTTGAGCGCTGGATGATGGTGGCGCCTGACTGGCATAGCTAACGCGTGGCGGTATTTCTACTCATATTTGCCTGAGAGACCATCCACACTGCGCCGCCCCTGAAGTCCACCACTATGGATCAGCAGGCTACGTCCATGGTCAGCTTCACGCTCCATCAGCCAGGCCGCCAACAGGCGAACGGTATAAACGGGATCAAGCATCAGGCCTGCCCGGTCTGCATCTGTGATCAGCTCTCTGAGTGCTGGCGACAACTTACCAAATCGCAGTTTCTCTGGTTGACCTGCAAAGCGGATCTCAGGTGCCAAGGGCATACTCATCATTTTTGCTTCAAGCGCCCCCTGGTCCTGCACTGCATTAACGATGACCAAGGTCTGGTCGGGCCTCAACCTCTCGGCGATGGCTATTGCGGTCGTTCCCGTTCCGGCAGCGACCCAGATTTCGTCATACTTCTCAAATAACGGCGCCAGCATGGCAAACCCATGCCTGCCCTCAGAGCCGTCGCCGCCCTCAGGAATCACCCAGGCATCCTCATCAACCGCCAGCTGTTCACGCCATGCTTCGTTGTAGCGCAAAGCGTACTGACCACGATTGCAGAACCGGATTGTCATACCTGCGTCGATACAGTCCTGCAACGTAGGCGTGAGTGGCTGTTCAGGGTATCCCTGCACCAAAGCGGTCACGGGAATGTTGAGCCGTTGCGCGGCAAACGCCAGCGCGTGAAGATGATTTGACCATCGCCCACCAAAACTGACGAGAGAAGATTTGCCCGATGCCTCCCAGGCCTCCAGGTGCCCGAGAAGCTTGAATACTTTATTGCCTGATAACACAGGATCTAACCGATCAAGGTGAAGGCAATCAAACCTCAGTCCACGAATCTCATGAATCGCGATCAGGTCTGAACTGACACGCGAGCCGGCATCAGGGATCAGGCGTTCCAAAAAGTGGGATAAATCAGACACAAGAAAGGGTCAGGTAAATTGCTCAGATAAATTACTAAGGAAATAATAAGCGTACAATGCCAGATGCCTCGCCTGCTGTCATGCAACACAAAGGGGTAGACAGGGCTTACTACAGCCTCAGTAACGCTTTTTCACTGCACTCGGGTCCGTTGGCATGCCAAACTCATTGGTCTCGGATGCTGCTTCTTTCGACAGAGCTTTGGACAGATTGTCGTTCGGGCCCTCAGGCTCTTCGAGTACTTCGTTTTTTTCACCGCGGTACAACGCTGCGGTTTTTTCGGCAATGGCCTTCACGCGCTGATTCTTTTCAGGGAACTGAATATCAAACTCAATCAACAGTTTGCGTGCGGCCTTGAAATAATTAGCGGCCGTGACGATATCACCACGTCCGGCAGCAACATCGCCCTGAGCAGTGTAAGTATCCACTTCTCGCTCCAGCAGGGTCATTTTAAGGTACCGTCGATACTCAACCATGGCGGTTTCAGATATCTGTTTCTTCTTCGCCATCAACGCAAGTGCTTTCAGCACCGCTGAGAACTGCCGGCGGCCATACTTCAGCTCACGGTCACTTTTCAGCACCTTGCGACATGGGCCATCGGCCTTAATTTTCTGCTCGTACGGTTCAGCATCAAACTCTCCTTCACCCGCCTCTGCACCGGCCTGCGACGCCGCCAGCGCATAGAGTTCCCTTACCCGCTCCAATACGGCAGCCTGAATTTCACGGTGACTGTCGAC
The DNA here is from genome assembly GCF_002377545.1 of Thalassolituus sp. UBA3500. NCBI lineage: Bacteria > Pseudomonadati > Pseudomonadota > Gammaproteobacteria > Oceanospirillales > Oceanospirillaceae > Thalassolituus > Thalassolituus sp. UBA3500. The sequence continues at coordinate 24,763 of NZ_DFQB01000021.1, forward strand.
AAGCATCAGATATTCCAACGCTTCCAGCAGATCTCCGGCCTTCTGACGAAGAAGCCGCGCCTGACTCTGCTTAGCCTGTTTCTTCTGCATATTGCGGTTATAAACAACGGCACCAAGCATGAGTAACGTCAGCGGTACAGCGATCGCCAGAACCAGTCCGATAGCCGACATATTTTCCAACTCCGTGTGTTTGTGCTATTCCTGACAACAGGTGGCAAAGTTAAAGAATGGGTGTTGATTAACCAAAGTTTAGCAAGTTTCTGGCTGTCCGCTGGTTTACTGAGCTGATCATGAGACTTGACCTTACCCCATGTTTTGGTTTTAAAGTGTCGCCTAATTGAGCCTGTCCGGTGTCTTCATCAAGCCGGCCAGTGGAATTTCAGGCGCAGGCATCCTCTGCCAGCGCCCTATTAAGGTATCTGAACGGACTATGGGCAAATCACTGGTGATTGTGGAGTCGCCTGCTAAGGCGAAGACGATCAATAAGTATCTCGGCAAAGATTTCATCGTAAAATCCAGTGTCGGCCACATCCGCGACCTGCCCACATCGGGCGGAGCAACCAAGTCAGACCCGAAAGAACGTGCCCGACAGGCGGCCCTGACACGTAAAATGTCACCCGATGAGAAAGCCGAGTACAAAAAGAAAAAGGCTCATGACCAGTTGATCAACCGGATGGGTATTGATCCGGACAACGACTGGAAAGCCAGCTACGAAGTGCTTCCGGGTAAAGAAAAGGTTGTCGAAGAACTACAGCGTCTGGCAAAGAATGCCGACCAGATCTATCTCGCAACGGATTTGGACCGCGAAGGGGAAGCCATTGCCTGGCACCTGCGGGAAGTCATCGGTAGCGACGCCAAGCCATATCGTCGCGTGGTGTTCAACGAAATCACAAAGAAAGCCATCCAGGCTGCATTCGAACAACCTTCTGAGCTGAACATCAATCGGGTTAATGCTCAGCAGGCGCGCCGCTTCCTCGACCGCGTCGTTGGCTTCATGGTATCCCCTCTGTTGTGGGCAAAAGTTGCACGCGGCCTCTCTGCGGGGCGTGTACAGTCGGTTGCTGTACGCCTGATCGTCGAACGCGAACGTGAAATTCGTGCCTTTATTCCAGAAGAGTACTGGGAAGCCTTTGCCAATCTGAAATCTGCCGATGGCGACGACCTGCGGGCGCAGGTTGCCAAAGTTGCCGGTAAGGAGTTCCGCCCAAACAACGAAGCGGACACGACGTCAGCACTCGATATTATCCGTAAAGGCCCGTTTAAGGTCACCAAGCGCGAAGACAAACCAACCAGTTCTCGTCCGGCTGCGCCTTTTATTACCTCGACGCTGCAGCAGGCTGCAAGTACCCGCCTGGGGTACAGTGTTAAAAAGACGATGACTCTCGCTCAGCGCCTGTATGAAGCTGGTTACATCACCTACATGCGTACTGACTCGACGAACCTCAGTCAGGACGCAGTGACGAGCGTACGTGATTACATCACCGACAAACTTGGTGCCGAGTATCTTCCGGACAACCCACGCCAATACAGCAGCAAAGAAGGCGCACAAGAAGCGCACGAAGCGATTCGCCCTTCTGATGTGAAACTGCGTTCTGGTGACCTGTCTTCCATGGAACCAGACGCTGAACGCCTGTATGACCTGATCTGGCGCCGTTTTGTTGCCTGTCAGACGAACGATGCCAAATTTACCAGCACCACTGTAACGGTTCACTCCGGCGACTACGAACTGCGTACCAAGGGCCGTGTGATCCGTTTCGACGGCCATCTGAAAGTGCTGCCACCAGTGGGCAGCAAAGGCGATGATGATGTGCTTCTGCCCGATGTTCAGGAAGGTGATGTTCTCACTCTGCAAGAGCTTGAACCAAAGCAGCATTTTACCAAGCCTGCACCGCGGTTCTCTGAAGCGGCGCTGGTGAAAGAGCTTGAAAAACGAGGTATCGGTCGCCCGTCTACCTATGCGTCGATTATTTCGACCATTCAGGATCGCGGTTACGTCAGCCTGAAAGGCCGACGCTTCTACGCTGAAAAAATGGGCGATATTGTCACCAGCCGCCTGACCGAAAACTTCACCGATCTGATGGATTACAGCTTCACTGCCACCATGGAAGAAAAGCTGGATGAAATTGCCGATGGTGAAGCTAACTGGAAAGGCGTTCTGAATAACTTCTACAGCGACTTTACCGACAAGCTCGAGGAAGCTGGCAGTGAAGACGGAATGCGCCCTAATGACCCGGTCGATACTGACATCAAATGTCCGACCTGCGGTCGCCACATGCAGATTCGTACGGGTTCTACAGGGGTATTCCTTGGTTGTTCTGGTTACAGCCTTCCGCCTAAAGAGCGTTGCACACAGACACTGAACCTCATTCCGGGTGATGAAGTCATTAGTGCTGACGAAGACGATGAGGCAGAGAGCCGCCGCCTGATGGACAAGCGTCGCTGCAAAATCTGTGATGCCGCAATGGAAAGCTATCTGCTGGATGAAAAACGCAAAGTACATATCTGCGGCAACAATCCGGATTGCGAAGGCTTTGAAGTAGAAGAAGGTCAGTTCCGCATCAAAGGCTACGATGGCCCGACGCTGGAATGCGATAAGTGCGGATCAGAGATGCAGCTCAAGTCTGGCCGTTTCGGTAAGTATTTTGGCTGTACCAATGACGAGTGTAAAAACACCCGTAAGTTGCTGAAAAATGGTGAAGCCGCGCCGCCCAAAATGGACCCGGTACCTATGCCGGAACTGCAGTGCGAAAAAGTTGAAGACACCTATATTCTGCGCGATGGCGCAAGTGGTCTTTTCCTCGCCGCAAGTCAGTTTCCACGCAAACGTGAAACCCGTGCACCACTGGTATCTGAGATCATTCCACACAAGAATGAGATTGATCCTAAGTATCACTTCCTGATGAGTGCTCCGGAAAGAGACAATGATGGTAATCCGACCATCATTCGTTACAGCCGGAAATCCAAAGAGCAGTACGTGATGACGGAAAGCGAAGGTAAAGCAACAGGCTGGAGTGCCACTTGGGACGGCAAGCAGTGGAACATTACTGAAAAGAAAAAGGCTGCCCCTAAGAAAGCGACTGCAAAAAAAACGACAACTAAGAAAACCGCAACAAAAAAAGCAACAGCTAAGAAAACCGCAGAAAAAAAATCGGCGGAATAAGTCACTTTCAGCAAGATCGGCCAAGGGCGCCAGTAAGGCGTCTGAAGCCCCATAAAAAGGCCTTAAACGTGGCCTTTTTTTAATAATATATTCGTATATCTTTCATCATTTCTTCACTGTTAATCTGGAAATCTCTGAAATCAGAGAACGACTTACCTGTGCCTCAGGTACCCGATAACATTTAAGGAAATTGGCTATGAAAGGATTTATTTCTCTACTCATTCTTGCAGCATCACTGGCTTTCTCTCAGGTTTATGCTGAAGAGCCGGGTGGCCCAGTGAATATTAATACTGCGTCCGCTGAAGAACTCAGTGAACTGAAAGGCGTTGGCAAAGCAAAAGCAGAAGCTATTGTTGCCCACCGCAAAGAACACGGGCAGTTTGATAAAGTTGAAGACATCACTCAAGTTAAAGGGATAGGCGAATCAATCCTTAATTCGAACCGCCCACTACTGAGCCTGGAATAAGCACTGAACAATAAAAAGGAGGCATCAGCCTCCTTTTTTAATCATAAACTGCACCATACAAGGAGCCATGAAAGACCTTACTCAACGAAGGTACAACGCCCCCACTCACAGCGCACGATACTCAGTGGTTGATCATCACATTCAACATTATAAATTTCATAAGGCCATTCACCCTTGATCAGGCTGACACCTGAACGGTCACAGCTTTGTTGATCTGAGAGTTTCTCAACGACATAAAGCGAACGTCCATAACGCTTACCCGTTGCTGTTTCGACCATGCCTTTGCGCTCACGATAGGTGTCCTGCTCTTTCGCGGCAGTCGCTTCAAGGCTCGACAGCGCCTGCTGAATTTCTTCTGAGCCTTTGATATCCCACTCACCCGCCTGATATTCACCAAGAATTTTCACACACAGATCTTCTTTATCTGAAGCACCTTCAAGTTTATTCCTGACCGTCTGCACCGCGCGCTCCTGGACTTCCCAAGTCAGCCCCATAGCCACACGCGCTCCCGTATCTAACCGGGTATCTGTGACCGTAATCAAATTGTAGGCAAGGCCAAAGTCTGCAGCCTCAACAGCATCACCGTTACGTTGCCACCAGTCTGCTCTTGCTGTCTCCGCGGCATAGTTAGCGCGACCACTGACCGCCGCACATTCATAACGCCAGGTGTTCATCATGGTGTCTGCTTGTAATGCGTAAAAAATTGCGTCTCCTTTTGGGGAGAGCTGGTTACTTGCACAACCGGTCAAGAACGTCGCTGCTGCAACCATGGAAAGCAGTGCTCTGGTCATTTTTATTCCTTATCTGAAGCGGTGAACAAAGCTCGAACATCAGCCGCCGTAAACGGCCAG